>NZ_JAKVUA010000048.1:0-575 GCF_033978845.1 Tenacibaculum sp. 1B UA | reverse complement strand
GTTTTAACTACTGAACATTCTGGTGTTGCTCCTGCATCGTAAACTGTTACGGTATATGTTCCTGCTACCGTAGGATTTAGCGTTAATGTTGTACCTGCTAAATTCGTTCTTCCTACTGCTATACTTGGTCCTGCAACTTCATAAGCATAACTACTAGAACCTGAAGTTACTTCTAATGCTACAGTTGCTGCCATTGGTGCAGTACATGTTAGCTTCTTAGTCTCTGTTAACGTAAATACTAAATCTGGTGTGATTGTAACTGCTGTTGGCGTACCTTCTGTACATCCATTAGAATCTACTACATTTACTGTATAAGCATCTGCTGCTAAATTGGTAAATGTATAGTTTGCAGCATTCAGTATTTGCGTTTCTACTACTCCACTTCCGTTAGATAATGTATAAGTATATGTACCTGTACCTCCTGTTGCTGTTACTGATATACTTCCTCCTACTGTGGTATCACATGAATTGTCATTCTCAGTTACTGTAAATGTTACCGCTGCTGGATTTGCTATGACTACTTGATCTGTTGACTCACAATATAATCCGGTAGCTCCATTTTTATCTCGTACTAC
>NZ_JAKVUA010000047.1:0-595 GCF_033978845.1 Tenacibaculum sp. 1B UA | reverse complement strand
AGTGGAACATCGCCATATACCGTAACAGTTACAGGACCAGGAGGGCCATTTGTACAAGGACCATCAGCAGATGTTAATTACAGTTTTACAGGTTTAGGAGACGGTAGTTATCAAATTACAGTAAGTGATGCAAACGGATGTCCACCAGTAGCCACATCAACAGAAACGATTAACGTTCCAACAGCATTAGCGTCAGGCTCAGCAAGTAAAACAGACTTAATGTGTAGTCCTACAGGAACTATTTTAGGAACGATAAGTTTTACAGCACCTACAGGCGGAACAGCACCATACATTTATTATTATAGATTAGTAGGAGGAGGAGCTTATACACAAATAGCAGGAACAACAGTATCTAATTTACCAGCAGGAGATTATGAGACAAAAGTAGAAGATTCAAATGGCTGTGAAAGAATTTTAAATACGGTAACAATAGCAGATTTACCAGCAGTACCGCCATTTGCAAGTACTGTAGTATATAACTGTGATGGTACAGGAAATATCACTATAACACCATTTGATGCTAGTTACACCTATTCATTAGATGGAGCCGCAGCACAAACAGGAGCAAATGCTAATATTTTTAATAATGTAGCAG
>NZ_JAKVUA010000046.1:0-629 GCF_033978845.1 Tenacibaculum sp. 1B UA | reverse complement strand
TCGTTAATACAGGTAGTATGCCCCATTAAACCAACTTGTTTAAAAAGATTAAACACCATTCTTCCATTTACATACAATTCATAAAAACAACCACTTTGGTTCGCTTCTATAAAGTATTGAGGCATGCTTTTGTATTGTAGGGGTTGTATGTTGCTGTATAGTTTGTCTATGGGTCTCATTTCTGTTGCTTGCCCACAAGCTGTAAGCACCAGCAACATACAAAACAAACAAACACTATATAAAAACGCTTTGTGCATTATCTTATAATTTCTAATTTATTGCTTCCCTTGGGTTTGTGTAGGTAGATATATTCATAACTTCTAATCTTTCTTTTACGTCCATCATTATAAGTTTTCTCATATCCATGAGAAAATGCTCCATAACCTTTATCTATTAAACTTTTTAAAGCTACAATTCTACCATTCCCTCCAAAAATCATTTCATACTTATCTAGAGGAACTTTTCTTTTAAAGCTAGAATCAAAAATCTGTTTAAATTTCCTTTTCCTATCCTTAATACTTTCTACATTAACATCATTATATGCCTCTGATGTTAAAAACTCTAATTCTCTGTTTTTAACTAAGCTTACCCATTTAGCTTCGTCTTGATTATAAATAACATCAGATAGG
>NZ_JAKVUA010000045.1:0-962 GCF_033978845.1 Tenacibaculum sp. 1B UA | reverse complement strand
TACTTTTTTTGCCTTTTTTTTATACCCAATTTTTAACTCACTACTCCACAATATTTTAACCCCAAAAGTTTTTTGTACTCCTACCCTACTTAACGTGCTTCTTACTCGTTCTAAGCGTAAAATCATTTATTAAGGAATCATATTTTCACTTCTATACTATTAAATGTAAACTGTAATAGGTGACTCTAAGACCTAATTTATTTACTTTTTCTTACGTTTTCGCTTCTTACGCATCTTTGAAAACATCTCTTTATACTCGGATACATCTACATATCCCCTACTTTTTTGATACAATCACTAAATAGTTTTTACGCAATTTTGGATCTTGATACTCTAACTTTTCTTCTATATAGACACGCTGTATAATATCTTCTCTTTCTTATGTGAAAATAAGGTTTTGTATTTTACAAATTAGACGGTTAAATCCCCTTAAAAGTAAGTATGAATTTAATACTTGTTCTAAAATAGAATATAATTCCTCACTTTTGTATTATTATAATTTCTTATTTATTAAAGAAACAATTCTAGAAATTCTTATATCTTTCTAGTATGTTTTAGTCGTTTATGCTTTAAGTAAGACAGTCATAAATGAAATCATATCTTTTTTGCATTCCATTTAACACTTAAAGGTCTTTTTTATTAAAAAGAAGCAAGTTAAGGTAACGAAAATATTGTACACAAAAGACTAGAATATAATGTGTTAGTTTTTTATTTAATAAATAATTGTACTAAAAATTAATTTTCTGTTTAATATTATTACATTTTGATTCAAAATAATAAGGTCTATATCACAATTTACTCACGATATATTGTTTTTTTTAAAAGTTATACGAATAATCCACTTATTGTAGTATACAGGAAGAAGGTAAAATATGTAAAGGGATATTTATACATGTACTCACTACATATTACACTTCCTATTACTTAAAGAGGGGATTATCTTAATAAGTTAATTACTTACC
>NZ_JAKVUA010000044.1:0-1006 GCF_033978845.1 Tenacibaculum sp. 1B UA | reverse complement strand
ATTAAAACTGCACATAAATAATAAATTTCGTAGTTTTTGATTTCCTATTTTACTAATTCTACTTCGTCCTTTTACGCTTGTTCCACTCTTTCTTATCACTGGTGTTAAACCAGCATAACTACATAATTCACTACCACTACTAAATCGTTCAAAACCGTCTGTTAAAACCACTAACATTAAGGCTGTTTTAGCTCCTATTCCTGGTATAGTTTTTAACCGTGTTAACACATCTTGGTGCGCTTCTTTTACCAATAACAATAATTTAGCTTCTAAGTTGGCTATTTCTTTTTCTAGTTGTTTTAAGCTTCGCTTTAAAGAACTCAAAACTGGTTTACTTGGGTTTCCTAAAACTGCTTCGCCGTGTAGCTTGTTTTTTAACATTGTGCTCTGTTTGGTATACACAGAAAGGAGTCTTGTCATTTGTAGACATTCTATTTGATGTTTAGAACTACCTTTCCATAATTTTAAATCTACCTGAATGGCATACTCACAAATAAGTTTAGAATCACTCTTATCTGTCTTTATTTTAGATAATTTCATTTGTATAAATCGCTTTACAGCTAATGGATTTTCTACAGATATTTTAATACCTGATTCAAGCAAATAATAAGCTAATTGATAGTGATAATACCCTGTAGCCTCCATTACACAATGGCTCGATAGATCTAATAATTTTTCGAACTTTTTAAAGCCTGAAATAGTGTTTTTAAACTGATAATATTTACCATCAGAATCTGTAACATCAAAAACCATATGACTAATGTCTATTCCAAAATATTTAATATCTTTATTCATAAGAAAATGTTTTTTGAAAGGACAAACTACGCAAGTTTCAACGACTTAAAATCGAGGTCTAAAGCCTCATAGAACTGTACGAAATCTGTGTAGAAAAGAGAGGGGATTTTCAATGTTGACGAGATCTGTAGTCTCTGCGTATATAATAACCTTAATCCTCTCTTTTGTTCTTTCTGTTTATGTTTCTAATTTAATGAATTACAAACTTAAG
>NZ_JAKVUA010000043.1:0-1012 GCF_033978845.1 Tenacibaculum sp. 1B UA | reverse complement strand
AGTGAGTACACTCTGTAGTTTTCTTGTGCGTATTTTTCGGCTAAGGCTTTACCGATTCCTTTACTTCCTCCGGTGATGATGATTATATTCATAGAGTAAAAATACAAAATTTGTCATTTCGAAGAAGGTACGACTGAGAAATCTTATAGTTGAGTATTTGTAATTTTAAAGGTTATTTGGAGATTCATTGGGTGAGATTTCTCATTGCATTCGAAATGACAGGAGATATCATAGCGGGGAGTAGTAACAATTAAAGGCATTAGTTGTGGATGTTACTATTCTTTTCATATTAACGCCTTATATTATGACCTACAAGAAAATCTTTAAAAATCAAGACAGCAGTGGTGGGTGTAAGATAAAAAGCTGTTTGAGCGATAGCGAAATCGTTAGATTCGTGAGTTCTTTGATAAAAAATAAAGATAACACGAACAATTCTTTTTATCAGTGGAAGTTGTCGTAGTATTTTCTTAAGATTTTATGGTAAGTCTTGATTTTTGTTTCTTTTTATCAAGAAAAAGAATATCAACAATACTTTTTATATTATGTAGATGTTGTCTTAACCTTCAGACAGTAGTGTAGAGTGTTTGTGACTCTAAAGAGTAAATGGAACTTCATTGGGTGAGATTCCTCTCTCGCGTTCAGAATGACGGTTTCGTTGTGTTGAGGAATGTTCAGCGCGTCACGCTGATGGTTCCGTTGTGTTGAGGAACGTTCAGCGCATCACGCTGATGGTTCCGTTGTGTTGAGGAACGTTCAGCGCATCACGCTGATGGTTCCGTTGCGTTGAGGATTGTTCAGCGCATCACGCTGATGGTTTCGTTGTGTTGAGGAATGTTCAGCGAGCTTCGCTGATGGTTTCGTTGTGTTGAGGAACGCTCAGCGAGCTTCGCTGACGGTTTCGTTGTGTTGAGGAATGTTCAGCGAGTTTCGCTGATGGTTTCGTTGTGTTGAGGAACGTTCAGCGAGCTTCGCTGATGGTTTCGTTGTGTTGAGGAACGTTCAGCGAGCTTCG
>NZ_JAKVUA010000042.1:0-1044 GCF_033978845.1 Tenacibaculum sp. 1B UA | reverse complement strand
TTGTAAAGGTTAACTAATTCGTTGACAAAATCTTATATTTTGTTATGCGTATAAATACAGATGATTTAACTCTAGTTCGAAGCTATTTACAGAAGTATCAATTTTTGATAAGTGAGTACGAACAAGTAAAAAACAAAACACATCCTCGTTATCGTTTTGTAAAAGAATTTTATGAAGCCAATGGCACAGATCGACGTACTTTTTTGAAGTATTATAATCGTTTCAAACAAAGTCGTAATCAAAGGGATTTATTACCTCGAAAACGAGGACCCAAATGGAAAACCAGAAGACCATTACCTTTTATTGAACAAAAAGTATTAGCTTTAAGAGAGCAAGGCAATAATAAATATGAGATTAGTTGTATTTTAAAGCCTAAATTAAAACAGTTTACACCTACACCCTCTGGAGTTTATAATATATTAAAACGTCATGGTCTAAATAGATTAAGTCCAAAAATGGTTGAAAACAAAAGAAGAATTATTAAAAAGAAAGCAGGAGAGTTAGGTCATATTGATAGTCATTACTTACCTAAAGGAATTGTTAACTCAGAACCTAAAAAACGTTACTATTTGTACGGTATTATAGACTCCTGTACTCGAGTTGCTTGGGTAGAGTTAACAGAAGACTTAACAGCATTAACAACCATGTTTTCTGGGCTTAGAAGCTTTAACATTCTTGCAAGTCATTATAATATTAAGTTCAAGGAAGTTTTAACTGATAATGGTCCTGAGTTTGGTAAAAAAGAAAGTAAATCTAAGGCAGGCCATCCTTTTGAAAGAATGCTTACTGAATTAGAAATAAAGCACAGATATATTAAACCTTATAGACCACAAACCAATGGAAAAATTGAACGCTTTTGGAGAACAATTGAAGAGGACGTAATCCATGGAACTTATTTTGAATCTAAAGAACATTTGAAAGAAGAAATATTACAATATATTTATTATTATAATCAAGAAAGACCGCACCAAAGTTTAAATGGTGTGGCTCCTAATATTTTTAACCAAAACTGTCAACGAATTAGTTAACCTTTACAGAAATGAC
>NZ_JAKVUA010000041.1:0-1093 GCF_033978845.1 Tenacibaculum sp. 1B UA | reverse complement strand
TAGATTATAAAACACCAAATATGGTATATAAATTATCAGCGTAAATTCAATTTTAACCTGTAGCCATATTTCAGGACTAGACATAAAAAAAACAAAACGATATGAAAAGAATTTTAACACTAAAATATTTGCTTTTATTGTTCATCTGTATCTCTTGCGGACAAAAATCAAGTAAAAAACAAAATGATATAAAATCAGATAAAATAGAGCAGACTCGTGAATCACTGAATAAAAAAAGTGAAATTGATATAGAAAAGATTGACGAAATAAAAAAAGAAAGCTCAACTATTAAAAATTATATTTGTTACACTAGTGATAATAATAATTCCAAAAAAATTTGGATTGGGTTTAATGATTCAAACAGAGCAATAGAAATTAGGTACAAAGGGCAATCAGAATCAATACCCCTGAAGTTTATTAAAAATGAATATATCGAAGGAGGAACAAGCCCTACAATTATTGATTATTATAATGAAATTTATAACGGAAAAATAAATGGCGTTTATAAATTAACAAAATCAGGAAATTGGTACTATGTCTCTTATAAAAGAGAAAAGGACGATAAAGAATTCAACTTTACGATTGATCACACTGTTGAAAATCTCTCTTCAACACCTTGCTTTTAATAAACGTTAAAACGACATTAATAAAATATAGCTAATAATTGCAAACCTTATCAGTAACAAATTAGGAAAAAATAACGAAAGCACAACAAAGAACTGAGGTAAAAAACAAGTAAATTTTATACTTTTTTAAACCAAAGTACTTTTATAATTTGCATCATAAGGCAAACCACTTTTTACTATGGCAAAAGCTTGTTTTAGTAGCTTATTACACACCGCTATTAAAGCAAGTTTTTTACTCTTACCTTTAGCAACTATTCGTTCATAAAGTTCTCGACATGCTTTGTTGTATCTATATATTGGAGAGGAAAGCTCAGCGAAGCTCGCTGATGATAGTATTCAATAAGCTAAGTTAATTTATTTTGGTGTGCTGTTATTTAGGAATAAACCTTTAAATAGGTGCATAAAAAAACCTCAATCTTTTAAAGATTGAGGTTTATAAAGAAAGGCAACGACCTACTCTCCCACCA
>NZ_JAKVUA010000040.1:0-1229 GCF_033978845.1 Tenacibaculum sp. 1B UA | reverse complement strand
TGTAGGCTTCCCAAAAAATAGGACAGTTAATAATTCGAATTTACTAACTTTAAATTCAAACTGTCACAATGAAAAACAGCAAATTTAGCGAGAGCCAGATTATTAAAGCTCTTAAGGAAAATGAACAAGGAAGATCCGTTGGTGATTTATCTAGAGAATTAGGAATTGATAAAAGCACGTTCTACTATTGGCGTAAGAAGTATGGAGGTATGGAACAGCAGCAGCTTAAGCGTTTAAAAGAGCTTGAAGAAGAAAATAATAAACTCAAACAGATGTATGCCGATGTGAGTCTTGATAATAAGATGCTCAAGGATGTATTGTCAAAAAAGTTCTAAAGCCTTCCGACAAGAGAGTTCGTGTGAAGTATCTTATCAAAACGTTCGCAGTTCCCATTATTCGTGCCTGTCAAGTTGTAGGACTGAGTAGGTCGATGTGGTATTACCAAAGTAAGAAAGATGATAGCGAGGTTATTGATAAACTAACAGTGTTAGCGGAATCATACCCAACTAGAGGTTTTGATGAATATTATTACAAGATCCGTCGTGAAGGCTTAAAATGGAACAGAAAACGAGTGTTACGTGTGTACCGCGAAATGAAACTCAGTCTACGCCGTAAACATAAAAAACGTTTGGTCAAACGAATAAAACAACCTTTGGAAGCACCTTCGTCACTGAATGAGTGTTGGAGTATGGATTTTATGAGCGATGTGCTTACCGATGGCAGAAAGTTGCGGGTATTTAATGTTATAGATGATTGTAACCGTGAAGCTCTAGCAATAGATGCATGACTTTCTTATCCTGCGAGAGCTGTAATTGAAACATTGGAGCGTTTAAAAGATGAAATAGGAGCACCTAAATACGTGAGGTGCGATAACGGTCCGGAGTTTACCTCCAAAACTTTTATGAACTGGTGCAAAAAGAACTTTATAGAAATTAAATATACACAACCAGGGAAGCCAATGCAAAACGGATATATAGAACGATTTAATCGTTTCTTTAGGGAAGATATATTAGATGCCTATTATTTCAATGACATTTATCAACTTCAAAAAATAAGCGACAACTGGAGAGAAGACTATAATTTTAACCATCCGCATAAATCATTAGGTAATATATCTCCTAAAGAATTCATGCCTAGATTTGATGAAGAATTTAAATTCTTCATCAAATCTGACCTAAATAATAATTATTTATCGAAATTAGAGGTGTCCTAAAAAGGGGAAGCCTACA
>NZ_JAKVUA010000004.1:0-168825 GCF_033978845.1 Tenacibaculum sp. 1B UA | reverse complement strand
AATAAAAAACCAGAGAAGCTAGCTTCTCTGGTTTAAATTATATTTTTTAATATGTCAACCTATTTTAGGACGACTCAGAATATTTTATTCTTCTTCGTTATTCTCAACGATTTCAAAAAAACTAAAAACATTACCTCCGTAACGTTTTTCATAGCTGTGAAAAGGATGTTTAGATAAATCTGTGTGCTTAGAGTGTTCAATAATTAAAAGACCATCTTCATTTAATAAGTCACGATCAAAAACTATATCCGCTATTCTTAAAAACTGACTTTCCTCAAAATCATAAGGAGGGTCTGCAAAAATAACATCTGTTTTAAGAGGTGTTTTTTCTAAAAACTTATACACGTCACTTTTATAGCTATTAATTTCCATACCTAAGTCTTTAGCTGTTTGATTGATAAATTTTATACAGGCATAATGAGCATCAACAGCATAAATATTTTGTGTTCCTCGTGAGGAAAACTCGTAGCTAATATTACCTGTTCCAGCAAATAAGTCTAGTACTGAAATATTTTCAAAGTAGTAAAAGTTGTTTAAAATATTAAATAAAGACTCCTTTGCCATATCAGTTGTAGGGCGAACAGGTAAATTTTTAGGAGCTGTAATTCTTTTACTTTTATATTTTCCAGAAATAATTCGCATTAGGCTATAAGTATAAAGTTAGAGTGGTTCGAAAAGTCGTCACTATCCGCAAAAAAACTATTCACAGGGTTCATAAAATGAATATTTCGAACGTATGTATAAGTAATAGAGTAAATATCTGAACCTTTTTCAATCTCACCAATAAAGGTTAATTGAAAGGAGTTAGGGTCCATTTGTAGCTGTTCAGCAGTGAAAAGAATATAGTAGATAAAATCTTCTTTTGTGTTGTAAGAAAATGAGTTGTAAAACAACAATTTTCCTTCTTTACAAACTAGAATATCTAAATGAGAAGAAGAGACATGGACAAAAAACTGCTGCTCAGAATCATTTTCAGAATAGGTAAGTAGTTTATCTATTAAAACTGTTGAATGGTGTTTGTATTCAAATTCTCCAAAGTTTTGAAAAAGGTAGTTGTTAATATTCACATAAGGTATGTAAACTGTGTTAGCAGCTATTACAGTATGTAAATCATAGGTAATAAAATCCGTTTTTAATGTTTTAACATCATACTTTAAAAATGGAGCTAAATTGTTTCTATCAAAGAGCTTGTTAGGAACCAACGTAGCTAAGTTGTTTTGATGGACAGCAAAAACAGTTGTAAAGTCTTGTTGTAAATCTTTGTCAGCGTCAAAAATACGGATGATTTTCTCTAGTAAAAGTTCTGGAGAAGCAGTAGAGCTAGAAAAAGTATACTTAGTAAAAAGAAGAAGCTCTTTTGTTTCTGAGTTTGAGATACAAAAAGAAAATCCATCCAAACTAAATTGGATGGATAGACTTTTATGTTGCGCAAAAGCGCTGTTTTTTTTACTCTTTTTTTGCAATTGCTTCAGCTTTATCATAATAAGGAGGCCAGTTACCACCTACAGTTACTTCAGTTAAAGAACCAACAGAAACAAACTCACCTTTAATTTGATCTGTTTCAATAGCTTCTAATTCTTGCTTTATCAAAGAAGGATTCATTCCTACTAAAATAGGTTTTTTAGATACTTTAGCTTCAAAAACAGGAACTTCTAATCCTGCAACTTTTTCAACTCTACCTGTAGCTAATTCAAATTGCTCTTTTGTACCAGGTACCTCAAACATTTTTGCATATTCTTTACCTTCAAAATATTTTAAAACAGGCTCATATCCTACAGTGTCAATAACTTTAACAGATATATCTTTAGTAATACCTCCACCTAATTCAACTGTTTTTTCAACGTTTTTAGTTTCAGTAATAGCTAATTGACCATTTTGAATAAAGGTAAGTAAAGTATCTTTATTGTTAGTATATGTTCCGTAAACTTCTTTATATTTTACTTCTGCGTCTCGAATCAACTTTAAATTCTTAATAACCTTAGCATAACGTACTCTCTTATCTTTGTTAAAATTAATAGGCTCCATAACACCATTATAAATTTTATATACTAAAAAGACAGTTGCTCCTAATAATAATAATGAAACTAACCATCTCATTTTTAGAGGAACAAACTTAACAACAAGTAATGCTAAAAGAACTGCAACTACAACAGCTGCTAAAATCATTAATAATAAATTCATTTTTTTAATTTTTAATGTATGATATTCGCAAATCTACAATTTTTTTTCAATGATGAAAATAATTATTTATAAATAGGCCTATCTTTGAATATTATTTGAAATATGATACAAACTGCTCCGAAATTTTATAAAGAAATACTACAAAAATTCCCGTATACACCTACACAGAAGCAAAATGAACTATTAGATGTCTTAACTGATTTTATTTTTTCTGATGATAATCGTGCTCTATTTTTGTTAAAAGGATACGCAGGAACAGGTAAAACAACCATAATAAGTACTGTTGTACATAATTTATGGAAGATAGGTCAAAAAGCAGTTTTACTAGCACCTACAGGGCGTGCAGCAAAAGTAATTTCAGGATATTCCAATCGACAAGCATTTACAATTCATAAAAAAATATATTTCCCTAAAAAACAAAGCAGTGGAGCGGTAAACTTTGTAATGCAGCCTAATAAGCATACCGATACGCTTTTTATAGTGGATGAAGCTTCTATGATTTCTGATGAAAAACAAAATGCAAAATTGTTTGAAAACGGGTCATTGCTTGATGATTTGATTTCGTATGTGTACTCTGGAAAAAACTGTAAAATTATTTTTATAGGTGATACAGCGCAGTTACCACCTGTAAAATTAACAATGAGTCCAGCTTTAGAAGCAGATAAACTATCTTTTGAGTTTAATAAAGAAGTTACTGAAATTGAGTTGGATGAAGTGGTTCGACAAGAAGAAGGTTCAGGAATTTTAGCGAATGCAACCGATTTACGTTTATTAATTCAGAATGATTCAACACATTTTCAGTTTGATGTGAAGTACCCTGATATTATTCGTTTGCAAGACGGATATGATATTCAAGATGCTATAACTACCGCTTATGATGGCGAAATAGGTGTTGAGGATACGGCTATTATAGTTCGTTCAAACAAACGAGCAAACCAGTACAATCAACAGATTAGAACTAAAATCCGCGGACAAGAAAATGAAATTTCTACAGGAGACTATGTAATGGTGGTAAAAAACAACTACTATTGGTTAAAAGACTCCTCTTCGGCAGGTTTTATTGCCAACGGAGATATTTGTGAGGTAATGCGTATCAATTCAATTAAAGAATTATACGGATTTAAGTTTGCTGAAGTAGAGGTTCGTATGATTGATTATCCTGATATGAAATCTTTTGAAACGGTTTTGTTGTTAGATACATTAACAAGTGAAAGCCCGTCATTAACCTATGAAGAGTCGAATCGTTTATACGAAGCTGTAAAGGAGGATTTTGCCCATGAAAAATCGAAGTACAAGCAATTTATGGGGGTAAAAAAGAATAAGTATTTCAATGCGCTTCAGGTAAAATTCTCGTATGCAATGACCTGTCATAAATCTCAAGGAGGGCAGTGGAAAACAATTTTTATAGAACAACCGTATTTACCAGATGGAGTATCGGTAGAATATTTACGTTGGTTATATACAGCTGTTACCCGTGCTCAAGAAAAATTATATTTGATAGGTTTTAAGGATGAGTATTTTTTAGATTAAAAAAATTTTAGTTCTTTCCTACAAAAGAAAAGTAGCTTTATTCTTTATAGCAGAAATGTTAGCATTTTGTTAATGTACCTTATACTTTAGTTAAAAAAGTTACATTTGTGTAGTATTCAAACTATTAAAAATGCACAAAAAAGTACTTTTATTGCTATCTTTTTTATTGATTTCATTAAGAATAAACGCACAAAAACCACAAAAACTTACTTCAAACCAAATTTATGAGAAAGTTCAAAAATTAAACTTTTTGGGCTCTGCATTATACATTGCAGCACATCCTGATGATGAAAATACACGCTTAATAGCGTATTTATCAAATCATGAAAAAGCAAGAACAGGATATTTGTCGTTAACACGTGGTGATGGAGGTCAAAACTTAATAGGACCTGAAATGCGTGAACTATTAGGAGTAATTCGTACTCAGGAATTGTTAGCAGCAAGAGGAGTAGATGGAGGAGAGCAACGTTTTTCTAGAGCAAATGATTTTGGGTATTCAAAACACCCTGATGAAACGTTAAAAATTTGGGATAAAGATAAAGTTTTAGCCGATGTAGTTTGGGCAATTCGTACTTTTAAACCAGATGTAGTCATCAATCGATTTAATCATAGAACTCCAGGAACAACTCACGGACACCACACTTCTTCGGCTATGTTAAGTGTTGAAGCTTTTGATTTAGCGAATAATAAAACAAAGTATCCAGAGCAATTAAAATATACAGATACTTGGAAACCAAATAGGTTGTTTTTTAATACTTCTTGGTGGTTTTATGGTAGCCAAGAAAAATTTGCCAAAGCAGATAAAAGTAAGATGTTAAGTTTTGATATTGGGACGTATTATCCTTTAAAAGGATTGTCGAATAACGAATTGGCATCAATAGCAAGTAGTCAGCATTTATGTCAAGGGTTTGGAAGGTTAACCACAAGAGGAACCCAAACAGAATATGTAGAATTTTTAAAAGGAGATTTTCCTAAAGACAAGAAAGATATTTTTTCAGGAATTAACACCACATGGAATAGAGTAGAAGGAGGTGGAGAGATAGGTGATATTTTATATGAAGTAGAACAAAACTTCGATTTTGTAACCCCGTCAACACATCTTCCTGCCTTATTACAAGCTTATCAAAAAGTTCAAAAATTAAAAAACAATCACTGGAAGTCGATTAAAACTAAAGAATTAAAAGAAATTATAGAGGCTTGTGCAGGTTTATATTTAGAAGCTTCTGCAGAAAGTTCTAGTGCAACACCAAAAAGTACGATTAGTATCGATTTTGAAGTATTGAATAGAAGTGGAGTATCAATGGAGTTATCTTCGATAAAAGTACTTCCAGAAAATAAAAAAATAAAGAAAGACTTAGATTTAGCGAATAACAAGAAGAAAACGTTTACAGAAACTATTTTGATACCTGAAGTCGTATATTCATCACCATATTGGTTACAAAAACCTTGGGATTTGGGAATGTACACGGTAGAAAAACAGGAATTAAGAGGGAAACCAGAAACTCCGAGACCAATTCAAATACAATTCAATTTAATGATTGAAAATCAATCTATTTCTTTTGTAAAACCTGTGGTGTATCGCTATTCAAAAAGAGATAAAGGTGAAATTTATGAACCTTTTGAAGTGTTACCAAAAGTAACCACAAAATTATTGAATAAAGTGCTAATTTTTTCTTCAGAAAGTCCTCAAAAAGTTACTGTTGAAGTTCGTTCTGGAGCAAAAAACACAAATGGCACAGTTGCGTTAAAAGCTCCAAAAGGATGGAGTGTTATGCCAAGTGAAGCTGTGTTTTCTATAGCTCAAAAAGGCGATATTCAATTGATTGATTTTATGGTTATTCCAACACAAAAAGAATCAGAGGGAGTATTAAAAGCTATAGCAAAGGTTGAAGGAAAAAATTATGATAAAGAATTGGTAGAAATCAACTATAATCATATTCCTAAACAGTCAGTACTATTAGTATCGAAAGCAAAAGTTGTACGTTTAAATATTCAAAAGAATGGTACTAAAATAGGGTATATACAAGGTTCAGGAGATGCAGTTCCTGAGAGTTTACAACAGATAGGTTATGAGGTAACAGAGTTAAACGTGAATGAAATCAATGGTAATTTAGAACAATTTGATGCTGTTGTTGTTGGTATTAGAGCATATAATACTATAAAAGAGTTACAGTTTAAGCAAAAATACTTGTTAGAATATGTGAAAAATGGAGGAAACGTAATTGTACAATACAACACGAATAGGGGAGTGGATGTACAAGCTCCGTACAATTTACAATTATCTCGTGATAGAGTTACCAATGAAAATGCAGATGTAGCATTCTTAGCTAAAGAACATTCGATTTTAAATTACCCTAACAAAATTACTAAAGCTGATTTTGAAGGATGGGTACAAGAGCGTGGACTATACTTTCCAAACAAATGGAGTAAAGAGTACACACCTATTTTATCAATGCATGATAAAGGAGAGTCAGTTAAAAAAGGAAGTTTGTTAGTTGCTAAGTATGGAAAAGGAAACTATATCTATACAGGACTTAGTTTCTTTAGAGAACTCCCAGCAGGAGTTTCTGGGGCTTATAAGTTGTTTGCAAACCTATTATCGGTAAAAGAAAATACAACTGATGAGAATTAAAGTTTTTACAGTTTTAGTTTTGATACTACTATTTGGTTGTAAAACTAAGAATGAAAATCCTGTCAAAAAAGGATATGATCAGGAATTGGTTGATGAACTTGTTAGAATGGTAGAAATGGATCAAGTTGCAGCTGGAATCCCCTCTGGAAAACACAAACAATTAACTAAAGAAGAATGGAAATCATTTAAAGACAGTGTTTTTTCTGTAACTTATAAGAATGCTTCAGAAATTTTTAAAGAGCATGGTTTTGTAGGTTTTGATGTGGTAGGAGAAGATGGTTCTAGAAATTTTTGGCTTATAGTACAACATCTAGATTCTAAACCAGAATTTCAAAAAACTGTTTTAAAGAAGATGAAAATTGAGGTAGAGAATAAGAATGCTAATCCTGAAAACTATGCCTATTTACTAGATAGAGTAAAACTAAATATGGGGGAAAAGCAAGTTTACGGAACTCAAGTATTGTATAATTGGAATGTTTGTCAAGCATATTCAAAACCATTAATAGATAGTATAAATGTAAACAAGCGTAGAAACAAAATAGGTATGAAGCCTCTTGAAGTTTATTTAAACGAAATGTCAAAAATGCACTTTGAAATAAATAGTGAAGTATTTTCTAAAATTAGTATTACTGAGCCTAAATTATATAAAGTAGAGGATTAGTTTTACTTAAAAAGATTAATTGAAACTGTAGCCAATTCCGAGTTTGGAAATTTCTTAAACGTATTTTTATCGTAAGTTAACCCAATAGCTTCCATAGCATTCATGTATTCATCAAGCTCAATAATGTATTGATCCGAATAACCATGTGTAGCGTCATAGGCAGTCGCAGCTGTTTTTCCTAAATTTTTGGCAACCAATTCTGGTTTTGATGTGTGTAATTCAATTAGCAATAAGCCAAATTTACTGATGAACGGTTTCCACTTGGTAAAATGCTGTTTTAAAGACTCTACTACCAAGTTATTATTCAAACGTTTTCCTCTGTAAGCATAAGCTCCAGTTGAATTGGTAATAGTTGAATTATCATTAGGAGCAGGCTCTTGCCAAATTCTGTTGTGATCTAAAAAGGTACGAACGTTTAATAAATCAGAAAGGTTAATTCCATATTTATCTTGTAAATCTTCTGATAACGCTTTAGGGTTCCCAATATCTCCCCAAATCACTTTTGCCCAAATATCTGCTTGCACTAGGTTTTTACGAGTTATTTTTAACGCAGCTTCGTTATAATCGACACCAATAAGTAAGAGCGGGTGATCTTCTAACATAGCGCCTCTTTTAGTTTGATGTTCAATTACATTAAATAAATGTTTTAAAAATGCACCATTACCACAGCCAACATCTAGAATACCTTTAGGTTGTTCGTTGATGGGCTTATTAAATAGGTTAATAATAATCTCATCAATTACTTTAAAATAGGTAGAATGTGCACCACCGCTTCCCCAAACATTCATTTCCCTATCTACATGAATCTCATCATTTCCTATCTCAGAAGTTCTAAAAATATCAGGATTTCCAAAAATAAGCTTGTCTAGCTTTCTAAGAGTAGGGATATACGATACTGTTACTCCGTAAGCACTGGCTCTACGAGCAAAAAATAAACCTTCATGGGTAAATTCATAAGAATCCTTTGTTTTAGTAAACCACCCCAAATTAGTTAATAAATCTAATAATCGCCCGAAATTATCAGCATCTTTATGGAATTCATCTGCACTAAACTTGGTTTGCATAAAATATTTATGAAACATACCACTCATTCCTAATAATACAGTTGTTGGACCTACAATAATTCCCTCTATATGTGTAAGGATTTGTGTTAGAATTTCTTTTTCCTTAGAAGTTGAAGGAAGTGTAATTCCGAAGTTGTTTGTAAAGTTTTTATAGAGGTTTTCTAATTTCTCAAAAGGTTCAATTTCAAATTTTCTAGCACTATAACTTTCAGAAAAACGTAATAAAGAAAAAGCGTCTTTATACAAATGAAAATAGGAAAAAGCAATGGCTGAAGCTTTGTTGATTTTAAACTGAACAGTGTTATGTGTATTATCTACATGTTGTGTTAACCAGCCTTGAGAACATAATGTTCTTAAAGCCACATTTAAATAACCGTCATTAGCGTTAAACTCGGAAGTAATTTCATTTAAACTAACAGATTTCTTCTTTAATAAGTAGTTAGTAATTCCTTTTTCATGTAAAGTGTAAGCTGCTGGACAAGTAACAATTCCGTCTAAGTGACGAAACAACCTACTCCTTAACGCAGACTTTTCTTGTTTTGATAGCATAGTTTGATAGTTTTCATTCTAAATATAACTAATTGATTTTAAAATTAAAACTAAATTATTAAAGCTAAAAAATTAAGTTAAAATATTTAAAATATGTTTATGAACAAAAGAATAATAGTCTTGATATTGAGGAAGTAATAAGTTTTCGTAGTTTTTTGTATGCAATATTGTTTCTAAGCTAAATAATTTTAAAGCTGCTACTTCTTCTTGCTGAAGTGTTAACTCTTCAATAGGAGTGGATAATTCAGCAATAAACACATGATGGAATTCATTATCGATAATTCCATTCGGGTGATTTACCATGTGCTTTCGAGTACCTATTTTATGTAAGTTTTCAGGAAGAATATCGAAACCTATTTCTTCTTTAACCTCTCTAACAGCTGCAATTTTAATGTTTTCACCGGCAGCTATGTGGCCTGCAACTGAAATATCCCATAAACCAGGAAATACTTTTTTGGTTAACGCTCTTTTTTGAAGTAGTATTTTATAATCAGAAGTATATAACCAAACATGGATAGTGGGGTGGAAGTAGCCTTTTTTGTGAGCCTCAGATTTTAAGCAGGTTTTTCCTGTATAATTTCCATTTTCATCAACAATATCTATAAGTTCATCCATGAGGAGCGTTGATTAAAAAAGCGTCATTACTTGTTCGCAATGACGCTTGATTATTTTTTTATTCAAAGTAAGAGAAATCTTCTCCATCTTCAATTTTTAATAAACTTTCGTAAATCATTTTAATTACGTTCTCAACATCTTCACGGTGTACCATTTCAACAGTAGTGTGCATGTAACGTAATGGTAAAGAGATTAAAGCAGAAGCAACACCGCCGTTACTATAAGCAAAAGCATCAGTATCTGTTCCTGTAGCTCTAGATAGTGCAGAGCGTTGGAAAGGAATTTTGTTAGCTTCGGCAGTATCAATAATTAAATCTCTTAATTTTTGTTGTACAGCAGGAGCATAAGCTACCACAGGGCCTTTACCTAACTCTAAATGACCTTCTTTTTTCTTGTCGATCATAGGAGTTGTAGTATCGTGTGTTACATCGGTAACAATTGCCACGTTAGGTTTAATGGTTTGGGTAATCATTTGCGCACCACGCAAACCAATTTCTTCTTGAACAGAGTTTGTAATGTATAGCCCGAAAGGTAATTTTTTCTTGTTTTCGTGTAGTAAACGAGCTACTTCGGCAATCATAAATCCTCCCATACGGTTATCTAAAGCACGACACACAAATTTATTTCCGTTTAAAATATGGAATTCATCTGGGTATGTGATAACACAACCTACATGTACTCCTAATTCTTCAACTTCTTCTTTGGTACTACAACCACAGTCTATAAAAATATTGTCTGGTTTTGGAGCTTCCTCTTTGGCTTTATTACGTGTATGAATTGCTGGCCACCCAAAAACACCTTTTACAATTCCGTTTTTAGTGTGAATGTTTACAATTTTACTAGGAGCAATTTGATGGTCGCTACCTCCGTTACGGATTACATAAATTAACCCGTCATCAGAAATATAGTTTACATACCAAGAAATTTCATCAGCATGTCCTTCAATAACTACTTTATATTTAGCATCAGGATTTATAACTCCAACAGCAGAACCATAAGTGTCGGTAATGAACTCGTCAACATAAGGTTTTAAATAGTCCATCCATATTTTTTGCCCTTCCCACTCGTATCCAGTAGGAGCAGCATTATTCAAGTATTTTTCTAAAAAGTCAATAGACTTTTCATTTAAAATAGATTTATCAGCCATAACTTAAACGTTAATTTTTATGTTATTAATCTTTCTTTTCTTTTTCTTTAATCAGTTCCCCAAAAACGTCTTTTCTCGATAAATTCTTCTTGTTCACGAAGTTGTTTTGGTGTTAATACCTTTAAAAAAGATGGGTGTTGTTCTATTGCATATTCAATTTTTTCAACAATGCTAGCTACATCTTCATTCTCGTAATCAATTTCTAAAGGTTCTTTAATAACCATAGATTGTAGTACGTTACGTTTTTTTATCATCAATCCTTTTTTATCAAAAGAACGTCTAAATCCATCAATTACTATAGGAACTACAATAGGCTTGTAGGTTTTAATAATATGGGCTGTACCACGACGAATAGGTTTAAAAGGGGTAGTCGTACCTTGAGGAAAAGTAATTACCCAACCGTCATCTAAGGCTTTACCTATATTAGAAATGTCAGACATTTTTACTTGTCTGTTAATATTTTTACCAGCATTACGCCAAGTTCTTTCTACTGAAACAGAACCTACATAAGCAAAAATTTTTGGAAGCAATCCAGAGCGCATTGTTTCACCTGCGGCAACATAATATATGTTTAATTTAGGATTCCATAAATAGCCTACGTTTCTAATGTTATCATCCCTACCTTTTAAGGCAGCATTAAATACATGAAACATTGCTGCTACATCAGCAAAATACGTTTGATGATTGGAAATAAACAGTACTTTTTCGTTGGGGAGATTTCTTAAAACATCCATTCCCTCTATTTGTAGGTCATTAAACTTACGGTAACGACCGTGAGAAATAACTCCGAGAACTTGTATTAAAAATCTTTTAATGAACAAAATATGTCCAAAAGGATTCCTTTTAAATAAAGGCATTTTTATAATCAGGTTTTATTAGTGTAAATGCTAAATTACAAAAGAAAACCATAAAAAAAACTATTTAAATAAATCTTTAATTTCTGAAAGCATCATGGCAGTTGCACCCCACACAATGTAATCATTTAATTTAAAGCATGGTACCTCGATATTTTTCATGTATGAGGTTTCCAACTCTACAGAAGTTAAGTTTGAGTCGTCTAGTAAATCAGCCAATAACACTTCAATAATTTTAGCGACTTCTTCATTCGGAGTAAAGCGAGGTGTTTTTTCCGAAATCCCTATAAATGGAGCTACTAAAAAATTACTAGGAGGAATATAAGCATCAGAAGTTTGTCGTATTACTACAATAGATTCATAGTGTACCCCAACTTCTTCATAAGTTTCACGTAAAGCAGTTGTTCGTAGGTTGTTATCTTCTTTATCAAATTTCCCTCCAGGAAAGCTAATTTGTGATGAATGTGCCCCGTTATAACTGGCTCTTTCAGTAAGTAAAAAACGAGTTTGATTGTTACTGTCAGGGTAAAATAATGCTAAAACAGCTGCTTTTCTTGGATTTTTACTTTGTATTAATTCTTCTGAAAATCGTGTTCTTAGTTTGGGAGCTAATTTAAATTGAGATGTTAAACCACCCAATTGTTTTTGCTGTAATTTTTCTATTTGATTGATGAAATCAGAAAAAGTCATTCGTTTTTAGTATTTTAGAACAAACTTATCAATTTACAAGATAAAAGTTGTAAATTTTGGCTTGAATTTTGATTTGTTAAGTGTGGAATTAATTTAATACTAAATGAATAAAGAAAAAAAGTACCAAAAACTAGCATTAAGTTTATTGTTTGACGCTATTGGGTATGTATCTTATTTAATACCTGGGCTTGGAGAGTTGTCTGATATTGTTTGGGCACCAGCATCTGCGTATATAATGACAAAAATGTATAAAGGAAATAAAGGTAAAGTAGCAGGAGCCATTGCTTTTATTGAAGAAGCAATGCCTGGGTTAGATGTTATACCAACATTTACTCTTATGTGGTTGTATACTTATGTGTTTTCTTCAAAAGAATCAAAAACTACGATTGAAGTTTAGCTCTTAATTTTGATAAAAAAACAAAGAGCTTCCTATTTTGGAAGCTCTTTTTATATTATATGGCTATAAACTATTTTTTGATAATCTTTTTAGTAAAAGATTTTTGACCGTCGTTTACTTCAAGAATATAAATTCCGCTATTCAAACTTGAAATGTTAAGATTGTTATGAGTAACTTTTCCTGTTAAAACTTGTTTGCCTGTTAAGGTTGTAACTTTAAAAGTAGCATTTCTGTCATCTGCTAATTTAATTTTTACGAAATCAACACTAGGGTTTGGTGAAACACTAGCATCGAAAATAGAAGTTTCATTTCCTAACTTTCCGTCAATAATAATATTATGGCTTCCTATACCTTTAGAGCTACTACCTATATTAACAGTGTAGTCTTCTACTTCTCCATAAGAAAATGTTTCACAAGCAGATGGAGCTGCATCCCATTTCATAGAAACACGCATTCGTGTAGCTCCTGATAAAGCAGAGGTAGGTACAGAAAAGCTGTATGATAAGTTACCAGAACTAGATGAAGAACCGCTAACAACTTCCTCAGAAGATTCAAAAGTTCCATTTTTATTAAAATCAATCCAAACTTTCCAATATTCAGTATAAGAAGAACTAGAAAACCCAGCGCTTACTACAATAGTATTACTTCCGTAAGGTAAGTTTCCAGTTAAAGAAGTAAAGTCTCCATATCCATCATTTCCTCCAGTAGTATTTGAAATTCCTCCAATAACAACGTTGTCAATCCACTCATAATTTGCATTATTTCCTTTTGCACTACAATAAGAAACGGTGTTTGCTAAAGTTGTTACGTTTACCGTATTACTAGAAGAAGAAATATTGTTAGCTGCATCTTTTGCTTTTACAGAAAACGTATAACTTGTAGAGGTTGTTAATCCACTAACAGAATAGCTCGTAGTGGTAACAGTTGTTATTTTTGTACTTCCTTGATAAACATCGTATCCAGTAACACCAATATTGTCAGTTGAAGCAGTCCAGCTTAAATTAACAGAAGTTTGTGTAATATTTGAAGCAGCAACATTAGTTGGCGCAGATGGAGCAGTTGTGTCTGGGGTAGAAGCTCCTCCATCAATGCTGTGGTTTCCCAAGCCGCTGAATATATCTTTTGCTAATATATTCCATTCAGAAGTTGTATAAGAACTGTTAGGAGATGTAACAGAAAATTTTCTTTGCATTGTTTTGTCTTGCGCAAACGTTGAAGAGCTGTTAGGATCTCCAATCAAATCGATAAGAGTACTTCCTTTGAATAAACCAACAGCATCGTTTCCGTTAAAAGATATTACACCTGTGTCTGTTCTGTCAGCTTTGTTAAGTATTGTACTAGAAGCACTGCTATTAGCGATAACATAAACATTACCGTTTGTTAGTTGACCACTTAAAGTTAATGTATTGGTCCATCCACCACCATTGGCAGCTTTCTTTAATGAATACCCTGATAAGTTTACACTGGCTCCAGTGAAATTAGCAATTTCAATAGCTTTATTATTTGAAGAACCTTCTATATATTCAGAAATTAATAAATCTGTAGCTGTTCCATTTCCTCCACCTGAACTAGTGTCAGTTGTCATAGAAACAGAATTACTTGAAGAAGAGATATTATTGGCAGCATCTTTAGCTTTTACAGAAAAAGTATAATTAGTAGCCGCTGTTAAACTTGTAACAGTATAAGAAGTTGAAGAGGTTGTAGTTACTTTAGTAGCTCCATTATATACATCATATCCAGTTACACCAACATTGTCAGTAGATGCAGACCAAGTTAAGTTAACTGTAGTTTCTGTAATGTTAGAAGCGGATAAGTTAGTAGGAGCAGTAGGAGCTTGGGTATCTGATCCATTACCGCCACCAAATAAATCTTCAGCTTGAGGGCCTCCCCATATTTCAGTGGCAAATGCAGGATTATCAATAAATGGATTACGGTTTCCTTGAATTCCTTCTAAAATAGGATTGCGTTGCTTTTCAAAGTCAGATACTGGATCATCTACATTCCACTGAATAAACATAGCAAGCATATTAGCATCTGAAGCCATTGTTGATCCTGTACCAACACCCGTAGGTAAACATTGGTTACCGTAACGTAAATACATATACATCATCATACGAGCAACATCACCTTTCCATTCATCTCCAGGGTACCAACCTCCAGAAACACTACCAGCATTACCAGAACCATTTACAAATTTTTTACTACCTCTTTGAGAGTTGAAAGAAATATCAGCAGGTCTTAAATGATGAGCATCTGCTCCCGGTCCAGAAGTTCCTAAATTAGGACTTCCTAAGGATTTAGGATATACATGTTCTCTGTTCCATTGTGTACCAGCACTACCACCGTTAGCGTCTTTACTTCTAGTTCTATCGGTTACATAATTACCGTCAGTATCACTATACCCATAAACTAATAAAACCTTACTAGCGTCGTTAGGATCTAAATCAATTTGTTTAAGTGCATTCCACACACCAGGTGTGTATGAAAGGTTTGTTGTATGTGTATTAATAATCTTAGTAGCCAGCTCATTTTTTAATGCTGAACCAGATAAATTCAAATTAACATCGTTGTAATATGAAGGGATTTGTGAAAAAACAGCTAATGAAGCTATTAAAAAGAAGAAGAGTAGTTTGTGTTTCATAATGTTTTATTGAAAAAGTTAAATTTTTGTTAATACCCTGCAAATCAATAAAAAATATAATTTTTTGATGTTATCAAAAGGTTAATAATCAATAGTATATCTTTTGTAGATAACTAGTTTATAGTTTTTCCTTTATTTTGCGTAAATTTGCACGCTAAAATTAGAGATTGATTATGAAGATATCATACAATTGGTTACAACAATTTTTACAAACAGATTGGGAAGCTGAGAAAACAGGTGAGTTATTAACTGATTTGGGTCTTGAAGTTGAAGGAATAGAAACTGTAGAGAGTATTAAAGGAAGCCTAAAAGGGGTAGTTGTAGGAGAAGTTTTAACTTGTGAAAAGCATGCTAATGCAGATAAGTTAAAGGTTACTACTGTTGACTTAGGAAATGGTACCCCTGTACAAATTGTATGTGGAGCACCAAATGTTGCGGCAGGTCAAAAAGTTCCTGTAGCTACTGTTGGTACCATGTTGTATGATGAAAAAGGAGAAGGCTTTAAAATTAAAAAAGGAAAGATACGAGGAGAAGTAAGTCATGGAATGATTTGTGCTGAAGATGAATTAGGTTTAGGACAAAGTCATGATGGTATTATGGTGTTAGACGAGAGTTTGGTTCCAGGTACTCCTTGTTCGGAAGTTTTTAATATTGAGACAGATTATGTTTTTGAAATTGGTTTAACTCCAAACCGTGCAGATGCAATGAGTCATTACGGTGTTGCACGCGATTTAAGAGCTGGATTGATTCAACAAGGAACTAATATAGAATTGATTTCTCCATCTGTATCAGATTTTCATGTAGATGAACGTACTCATAAAATTGATATAGAAATAGAGGATAAGGATTTAGCACCTCGTTATTGTGGTATTACTATAAGTGATATTGAGGTAAAAGAATCACCAGAATGGATTCAAAACAGATTAAAAGCAATTGGATTAACTCCAAAAAATAATATTGTAGATATTACTAACTATGTATTGCATGAGTTAGGACAACCACTACACGCTTTTGATGCTTCTAAAATTAGAGGAGGCAAAGTAGTAGTGAAAACCTTAGAGGAAGGAACAAAATTTACTACTCTAGATGATGTAGAAAGAGAGTTATCTTCTGAAGATATTATGATTTGTGACGCAGATGATAATCCATTATGTATTGGAGGGGTGTTTGGAGGAGCACAATCAGGAGTTACAGAGCATACAACTTCTATTTTCTTAGAAAGTGCTTACTTTAATCCAGTGTCAGTAAGAAAAACAGCAAAACGCCACGGATTAAATACCGATGCGTCTTTCCGTTTTGAAAGAGGAATTGATATTAACACGACAAAATATGCTTTAAAGCGTGCTGCTTTATTAATTGAAGAATATGCAGGAGGAAAAATGTCTTCTGATATTTTAGATTTTTACCCAGTAAAGGTGGAAGATTTTGAGGTATTCTTATCATTTGATAATGCATACAAATTAATAGGTCAGGAAATTCCGAAAGAAACCATTAAAAAGATTTTAGCTTCACTAGATATTAAAATAAATAGTGTTACTGAAGCTGGTTTAGGATTGGTAGTACCTTCTTATAGAGTAGATGTACAACGTGAGGCTGATATTATTGAAGAAATCTTACGTGTTTACGGATATAACAATATAGAGTTTTCTCATAAACTGAATACGTCAATTTCTTTTGATAGTGATAAAGACGTAAAAATTGAAAACATAGTAGCAGACCAGTTAACATCGTTAGGGTTTAATGAAACCATGGCAAATTCGTTAACAAAGGCAGATTATATTGAGTTATCTGAGAACTTAAACGCTGATTTTAACGTTGAAATGTTGAATCCGTTAAGTAACGACTTAAAAGTAATGCGTCAATCGTTGCTATTTAGTGGTTTAGAATCTGTAGCGTACAATATTAACAGAAAGAACAATTCATTAAAGTTTTACGAGTTTGGTAAAACGTATCACAAATACGAAAGTGGATACCAAGAAGACAAGCATTTAACGTTATTTGTTACTGGTAATAAAACACAAGATAGCTGGAAGGTAGCTACGCAAGTATCAGACTTCTTTTATGTTAAAGGAGTTGTAACAGCTTTATTAAGTCGTTTAGGAATTGAGAAGTTAAAAACCACCCCAACAAAATCAGATGTGTTTTCTGAAGGAATTACGTTAAGCTTAGGGAAAACTAAATTAGTAGAGTTAGGAGTTGTTAAAAGAACAATTTTAAAAGAATTTTCAATTAAACAAGAAGTATTATTTGCTGATTTTAACTGGCAAAATATTTTAAGTTTAGTAGGTAACAGAAACATAAAAGCAACTGATTTACCTAAATTCCCAGCTGTGAAGCGTGATTTAGCGTTGTTGCTTGATAATAAAGTTGAGTTCAAAGAAATTTATAACTTAGCATTTCAATCAGAAAGAAAGCTTTTAAAAGAAGTTGATTTGTTTGATGTGTATGAAGGAGACAAGTTACCAGAAGGTAAAAAGTCATACGCAGTAAGTTTTGTATTACAAGACGAAAACAAAACGTTGGCAGATAAACAAATAGATAAGATAATGCAGAAATTACAGCAAACATTCGAAAAGAATTTAGACGCTGTGTTACGATAATTCAGAAGCTCCATTTTTGGAGCTTTTTTTATATTTAACAAAGAACATTTAAAATAAACTAATGTATAAATTACTGATTCGCCCAATTTTTTTCCTTTTTGATCCTGAAAAGATTCACCACTTTACATTTTCACTCGTAAAGTTTCTATCTAAAATACCGGGAATGTCTTCTATTTTTAGAGGAATGTATCAAGTAAACGATAAAAAGTTAGAACGTAATTTATTTGGATTAACGTTTAAAAACCCTGTAGGGTTAGCAGCAGGATTTGATAAAAATGCAGTACTGTATAATGAGTTGGCTAATTTTGGATTTGGTTTTGTTGAAATTGGTACCGTAACGCCTAAAGGTCAGATTGGAAACCCGAAAAAAAGATTATTTCGTTTAAAAGATGATAAAGGAATTATCAACCGAATGGGATTTAATAATGAAGGGTTAGCAGCAGCGATTGAACAATTAAAAAAGAACAAAGGAAAAATAATTATTGGAGGAAATATTGGTAAGAATACGAATACAGCTCCCGAAAATTATACAGAAGATTATGTAGCGTGTTTTAAAGGGTTACATCCATATGTAGATTATTTTGTATTGAATGTAAGTTGCCCAAATGTATCTAGTCACGCAAAGTTAGAAGATGCTGATTATTTAAAGGAATTAATCACTGAGGTGCAAAAGTTAAACAACGCTGAAGCACAACAAAAACCTATCTTATTAAAGATTGCTCCAGACTTAAACAATCAACAATTAGATGAAATTATCAAATTAGTAGCAGAAACTAAGATTGACGGAGTGATAGCGTCGAATACTTCAGTAAATAGAGATAATTTAAAAGCTTCTAAAGAACGTTTACAAGAAATAGGTAATGGAGGTGTAAGTGGACAACCGGTTAAAGACAGAAGTACAAGAGTGATTCAATACTTAGTAGACAATTCTAACAAAGGATTTCCAATTATTGGGGTAGGAGGTATCCATTCTGAAAAAGATGCCTTAGAAAAGCTAAATGCAGGTGCAGATTTAGTACAGATTTATACAGGTTTTATTTACGAAGGACCTAGTTTGGTAAAAAGAATCAATAAAGCTATTTTAGCTGAATGATAAAATACATCAAAATATTATTCTTGCTTTTAACATTATGCACTTATGGGCAAGATGTAAATGATATGAAAAAGCCAGATATAGTTGATGAAAAGTTTAGAGAGTTCATTGAAAAGAAAAAATTTGTAAGTGAAAATTATTATTCTGGTGTATCAGATGAAAAACTAAAACCATTTTTATCAAAAAAGATTAATCTAATTGCATCTGATTTTTTAATTGTTTATCAATCGGGTAGTCCGAGTGAACAGAAATACCAAGAAAAAATTGAATTAGGGCTTTCTAGATTTGAAAGTGTATATCTTAGTTTAGATACCGAAGATAGAGAAAGGATTTGTACTTACATTGAAGAATTAATGGATATTATAGAACTAAATAGTTCAAATGGATTATTAAATAAATTTATGTACGGTTTTGATATTTCCAAAGAAGTTGATAAATAAACTTATTAACTTATGCTAGAAACCCTTATATCTTTTGTATTAGCTACGGCTACCTTAGCATTTTCACCAGGACCTGATAATATTTTTGTGTTGACACAAAGTATCGTCAATGGAAAAAAATATGGATTGGCTACCGTTGTTGGCTTAATGACTGGATGTATCATCCATACAACTTTGGTGGCTTTTGGAGTATCGGAAATCATCAAACAAAACCCGAATTTATTTTTCATCATCAAGCTATTTGGAGCAGGATATTTACTGTATTTAGCTTTTCAAGTATATAAAAGCGATGCAAAAATTGCTTTTTCTACGGATAATGTTCAAAAAAAATCAACATTACAATTATTCAAAACAGGTTTTTGGATGAATGTGCTAAACCCCAAGGTTACAATTTTCTTTTTGGCGTTTTTCCCACAGTTTTTGTTTTCTGACAGCTTGTCAAACGTACTCCAATTTTATGTATTAGGAGGATTATTCATTTTAACATCTTTTTTAATATTTTCTTCCATTGCTATTTTGGCAGGAAAAATTTCTAATTACATTAAACAGCACAAAAAGGTGGGAATATATTTAAAATGGGCGCAAATTGTAGTGTTTGTAGGTATAGCGATGTTAATTTTACTTTAAAAAACTTTCAAGATTATTTATTCCTCTTTCTTTAAAGTCAGTTTTTCTAAGTTTCTCTTAGAGCTTCTGTTTTCAGGGTTAATAGCTAAAGCTTTTTTATAGTATTCAATAGCGTTCACTGTATCTTTCATTCTGGTATAAGCATCAGCGGTACTATCATAAGTATTTGAGCTGTTAGGATACAATTCAATATTAATTTTAAAAACATTAAGGGCATTTTCAAACTCATCTTTTCTAAGATATTGATATCCTAATCTATTTAAGTTTCGCTCTCTAATTACGGGGCTTAAACTGTCTTTTTCTTTTATAGCTTTGTAGCCTTTTAAAGCAGCTTCAAAGTTACCGTCAGCCAAATGTTCACTTGGTGTTTTTTCTCCTTTCTTTAGCTTTTTAAAGACATACTTTTCACCTTCATGCTCACGTTTTTTAGCTAACTCTATCTTATCTTCAGAAGTATTAAAAATTAGTTTTTCATTCAATTCTCGAACATAAAAAGAAGAATCATTAACTTTTAAAGGCTCTAAATTTTGATTACGCCATTTTATGAGTAATTTGTTATTTTCATTAAAAGTAACTTCTATAATTTCATCAGCATTAAAATAATAGCGTCCAGCGGCTTTTTTTATAAATTCTGGGGAGTTTGATTTAGAGGTACAACTAGCAAATACTAGTATAAAGGAAAGGAATAAAAGTTTAATTTTCATTTTTTGGTTAGTTTTTATTGAAAATGATATTAGTAAGACGACTCGGAATAAAATAAGTTACAATTTAAGTTATTTATAGCTTTTGTTGGCATAAGAATTGAATTATAGATAGTAAGATAAGTATAAAGATGATTGTATTCTTTTGTTTATCAGTAATTTATGATTTTAAAAAAGTGGTTTTCTTTGAAGTGAAAAAATTAAAGTGCCACTATGACAGAATAAGTAAGATATGAGCAAATCAAAAATATTACATTTAGACAATTTGTCGCTTCAAGATGTTTTTAATGAAGATTCAGAATTAATTCCATTATTAACACCAGAAGATGAAGAATTAATAAATAGAGAAAGTATTCCTGAAGAGTTACCAATTCTTCCGTTACGTAATACAGTATTATTTCCTGGAGTTGTGATACCAATTACTGCAGGTAGAGATAAATCTATTCAGTTAATTAAAGATGCAAATAAAGGAGATAAAGTTGTTGGAGTAGTTGCACAAAGAAATAGCGAAGTTGAAGATCCTGGGTTAGATGATATTTATCAAACAGGTGTCGTAGCACAAATATTACGTGTGTTAAAAATGCCTGATGGTAACACAACGGTTATTATTCAAGGTAAGAAGCGTTTTGAAATAGAAGAAATTACGCAAGAACAGCCTTATTTAAAAGCAAAGGTAAAAGAAGCTGTTGATGAACGAGAAGTTGACGATCAAAAAGAATTTGATGCAATTATCGAATCGATTAAAGATTTAGCATTAGAGGTAATTAAAGAAAACCCAATGTTACCTTCAGAGGCATCATTTGCTATAAAAAATATTCAATCTAGTTCGTTTTTGGTGAATTTTATTTCATCAAATATGGAGTTAAGCGTAGCGCAAAAACAAGTATTGTTAGAGAAAGACAACTTAAAAGAACGTGCGTTGTTAACTTTAAAGAATTTAGATAAAGAGCTTCAAAAACTACAGTTACGTAACGATATTCAGTCTAAAACACGTTCTGATTTAGACCAGCAACAACGTGAGTATTATTTAAACCAACAATTAAAAACCATTCAAGATGAACTAGGTGGTGTTTCTCATGAGCAAGAGCTAGATGAAATGCGTACTAAGGCAAAGTCAAAAAAATGGAGTAAAGAGGTTGGTGAAACTTTTGATAAAGAGTTAAGTCGTTTAAAGCGTATGAATCCTCAAATGGCAGAATACGGTGTGCAACGTAACTATTTAGAGTTAATGTTAGAGTTGCCTTGGGGCGAATATTCTAAAGATAAGTTTGACTTAAAAAGAGCTCAAAAAATACTGGATAGAGACCATTTCGGTTTAGAAAAAGTAAAAGAACGTATTATAGAACATTTAGCTGTTTTAAAATTACGTGGAGATATGAAGTCGCCAATTATTTGCTTGTATGGTCCTCCAGGAGTAGGTAAAACATCGTTAGGTAAATCGGTTGCTGAAGCATTAGGTCGCAAATATGTACGTATGTCTTTAGGTGGTTTACGTGATGAAGCTGAAATTCGCGGACATCGTAAAACGTATATTGGAGCGATGCCAGGACGTTTAATTCAGAATATCAAAAAAGCAGGAACTTCAAATCCAGTATTTGTATTAGATGAAATAGATAAATTAAGTCAAAGTCATCAAGGAGATCCTTCCTCAGCAATGTTAGAGGTGTTAGACCCAGAGCAAAATACAGCGTTTTATGATAACTATTTAGAAGTAGGATACGATCTTTCTAAAGTATTATTTATAGCTACAGCAAATAATATAAGTCAGATTCCATGGGCATTACGTGACCGTATGGAAATTATTAATGTAACTGGTTATACTATTGAAGAAAAAGTAGAGATAGCTAAAAAATACTTGTTTCCAAAACAATTAAAAGAACACGGTTTATCAAAAGAACACTTAACAGTTGGTAAAAAGCAAATAGAGAAAATTGTAGAAGGATATACTCGTGAATCTGGGGTTCGTGGTTTAGAAAAACAAGTGGCAAAGGTAGTTCGTTTTGCTGCAAAATCTATTGCAATGGAAGAGGAGTACAATGTTGTTTTGACAAATGAAGATATAGAAACTATTTTAGGACCTGCACGTTTAGAACGTGATAAATACGAAAATAACGATGTAGCAGGTGTGGTTACTGGATTAGCTTGGACGAGTGTTGGAGGAGATATATTATTTATAGAGTCTATCATTTCTAAAGGAAAAGGAAACCTTTCTATTACAGGTAACTTAGGTACCGTAATGAAAGAATCATCAACCATTGCCATGAAATATATAAAATCTAATGCTGAAGAGTTTGGTATTAACCCTGAAGTGTTAGATAAATATGATGTGCACATCCACGTACCAGAAGGAGCTACACCTAAAGACGGACCAAGTGCAGGTATTACAATGTTAACATCATTAGTATCTGTATTTACGCAACGTAAGGTGAAAAATAAGCTAGCAATGACTGGTGAAATTACGTTACGTGGTAAAGTGTTACCAGTAGGTGGAATTAAAGAAAAAATATTAGCGGCAAAACGAGCTAATATTAAAGAAATTATTTTGTGTGTTGATAATAAAAGAGATATAGAAGAAATAAAAGAAAGTTACTTAAAAGGATTAACATTCCATTATGTAACTGACATGAGCGAAGTAATTGATATTGCACTTACTAAGCAAAAAGTTAAAAATGCTAAGAAATTAGTGTAAAAGTTTTAAACTTAACGTAAACTTTAAAAATAAAAACAACCAGTATATCCTAAAAGATATACTGGCTGTTCTACAATATGGGGCAATATTTATTTTTTAAAGTCTTCTGGTGTATCATCTATTTCAGCTTCACACCAACAGCCTAACCAGTTACATCTTAGTATTTGACCTCTTGGGCACGAAATTTGACCTCCATTAATAGCTACTTGTTCTGTTTTATTTAAAACATTACCTAAATTTGAAATTGACTTTAACATAATTAATTAGTTTTAGTTATTAGTTTTTAATGATCAAAGTCTTCAATAGGTTCTTCAACATATTCAGGTTCACACCAACACCTTATCCAATTACATTTTAAAAAAGTTCCTCTAGGACAAGTAATTTGACCTCCATTGATTTCTCTTTGTTCTGATTTATTCAAAACGTTTCCTAAGCTTGAAATTGATTTTAACATGGTTGCTTAATTTTAATTTTCCTTACTCTATTTATATGCTTTTCAGGTTCGGCATTTAAGAATTATGTATTACAAATATTGGGAGATTAGGAGAGGAAAAGAAGAATATTAAGTGACTATTTAAGAAAAAAGCAGGTATTATTTTAAAAAAATGTCACTATTAATTTGTGGTTAAGTTGCTGTTTGTTAGTGTTTTGTTTGTTTTGTTTAAGGGTGGGGGTGATAAAAAGAAAAACAACAGATAAAAAAATTAACTTTACCTAAACTGAAAAATTAAAACTTATGAAGTACTTATCTATTGAGTCGTTAATGAAGTATGAATTAACATCAGAAGAAAAATTTAAAATATTTGCAGGAGACCCAATTGCAAAATTAAACACAGAAGTATTTGGCGGACCTGATACAGATGGAGAAGAAGATTGTTTACCACCACCTCCTGGAGATGATAGTAAAGATAAATGCTATGAGTACAAAGTTTTTAGTATTTACAAATAATTATAACATTATAACTCTTTATTAATTTTTTCTATAAATTGATAAGGAGTTATACCTATATGTTTTTTAAAAATTCGAGTAAAGGACTTAGAGTTCTTGTATCCAGCTATTTCTCCAATAGCTTGAGTTGTATATGATCTCACTTTCTTGTCATTGCTTAATACCCCAATAATATAATTAATTCGTAACTCATTTGTATAATCATTAAAACTCATTTTTTTATAATCTTTAATGATTTTTGATAAGTAGGTAGTATTAGTGCCTATTTTTTTAGCCGCATTATACAGGTTAAACTCTTCTTTTAAAAAGTATTTTTTCTCCTCTATTTTTAATAAACCGTTAATAATTTGTTGATGTTGTTCATCTTTTATTTTTACTGGATTAGGTGATGAAAAAGATTTTTCATTTAAATCTTCTTTTTTTGAGATTTTTGCTAATAATTCATCTAGTTTTTCATTAGCTTTTCTTTTTTCTTTAGAGTTTTTAACAACTAAGAAGCTAATAATTAATAGAATGAGGATTAGTATTATAAAAATTGTTCTGTAATAAGAACTTTTGTTAGCAATGTATTCTTTTAATTCTTTTAACTCTTTTATTTTTTTATCAAGATCAATCTTGTAAGCTCCATTGATTTGCTGTTTTTTTCTTGAAGTAAGTTTATCATAATCAATAATAAAAGTGTTTAAATGGTATTTAGCAGAGTCTATTTTATTTTGCTTAGAATGAATTTTAGAAAGATAGTAATGTGTATGTAAATAATTGTAATCTAGAATTGTGTCTTTTTTTATTTTTAATACCTTTAGAAAGTTCTCTTTTGCTTTGTTTAGCTTATTAGACATATAATAATTATAGGCATTATTATAATAGCCTTTATATAAGTATGATTGTGATTTACTTTTTTCAAATAATTCTAAGCTTTTTTCAAGGAAAGAACTGGCTTTAGAATATTCTTCTTTTAAAGTATAAATAGTCCCTTTTCCGTAATAAACTTTGCCAGTGTAGTAGTTATTAAGATTGAACTCTTTTGTTTTTAGTATGGAATTATAGTAATGTAAAGAAGAGTCCGCATACTGTTGCCTTTCTTTATCGTTTTTATACAAAGTAGCGTAGATGGCAGCAACATTAAACATTCTTTTATACTTACTACTATAATATTTATTTGAAAGAGCTTCTTTATTAATTTCTATAAGTTCAAGAGTTTCTTTTGCCTTATTAAGAGCTTTATCTAACTCTCCCATATCTTGATAAATAAGCGCTATATTACCTTTTATTTTAATAGTTCGCTCAATATCTTCAGCTAAAAAAGCGTAGTTTTCAGCTGCTATATAATTTTGTAAAGCAGATTTAATTAACTTTTTTCTTTTATCAGAATTACCTAATAATATATGGATATCGAATAGTAAGGGAAAATTTTTATTGGTTTTAGCCATCTTGGGTAGATACTTGTTTATACTATCTTTAAAAGGAATGTTTATAGGCTGTTTTTCTCTTACTTTTAAATATTCTGTAGCAGCATATCCAAATGTTTTATAAGCAACATCATCGCTTTGTAAAAGCCTGTCCATATAGTATAGAGAACTATCAACACCAATTTCTCTATTGAGGTAGAACTTTTTTTTAAAATTTTCTAAATCACTCTTGTTATATTCTTTTTTTGTTTGAGAATAAGATACAATGCAAGTAAAAATCACTAAGAAGAGAAGCGAAACTTGTTTAGACATGATTTTTAGAGGGATTATAAATTAATATGAACTGCAAAATAAAAAATATTTAAAGAATTTAGCTATTAAAGAGTTGGTTGTTTACTTCTTTTTTAATGATTTATAAGGTACTAGTGTTTAGCGAGTCAAATTTTAAAATTATTTTTTAATTAAAGATTTTTTTTAAAAAGTGTTTTAAGGAATAAGTAATTAGATAAAAATACTTTTTATGGGTAAAAAGCGTTGTTGTTTTAGTTATATTTAAAAATTAAAAATAATATCAAACGTAAACCCTTAAATTTCATGAAAAAACTTTTTTTATTAGCAGGTCTTTTATTTTCTGTGGCCTCGTACTCTCAAATTGAATTTATTGAAACTACTAAAACTGAAATAGTAGGAAAAATAGAATACGTTTACTTAGAGAAAATAGGAGATAAAGCTTATAACTTTTATTATAAGAACATTAATGACCCTATCCATGAATATGTTCATTTCTCATTTAAAAACTTAGATAATGATGTAGAAAAGTTACATCAAATAATTGTAAAAGGTTTTGAAGAAAATCCTAGAGACCCGTATAAAATTAAAGCAAATGGAGATGTAATCTGGTTAAAATATACTAAAGTTGATGGAGTTGTAATGTTACAAATTCAACAGTATGTAAGTAGAGATCCAGATATTATGACAGTTTCTAAATTACTTACATATGAAGAAGTAAATAAGTTATTTAGCAAATAGTTAAAATAATAGCAATAAAAAAGCAGCCTATAGGCTGCTTTTTTGTTAGGTTAAAATAAAAATATAATTAGTTTTTAGCTTTCTTTTTAAAAGCATCAAACTTGTTTGTTGTTTGTTTAGGCCAACTGTTATTTGAGGTATCAATATCGGCAGTTTCTAAATCAGGATCTACAACAATACTTTTAATTTCTTGAGTAGAAGTAAATACTCTTTTTACTTTATGCTCATTTCTTTTCCAAATTTGAGCAGGGAACGTTTCACGTTTTTTAGAACCATCAGCATACGTTAATTCCACAATAATAGGCATCACTAAACCACCTGGTTTTTCAAACTCAACTTGATAAATGTAATTAGGTATATCTTTTAAATTGGATTTTTTGTCTGAAGGTAAACTATTAATGTATGCTTCTATTTCAGATTTATTAACATCTTCCTTCTTAGTAGTTAAATAAACTAACTTACCTAATTTAGAAAAGTACGAAGGATATTGCTGTTGCATTTTTTTAGATTCTTCGTTTGGCTTATTGGTTAAATATAAAGGCTTAACCTCTTTAATTCCAATGTCAGTATAATCAGTGGTGTAGAACCAACCTCTCCAAAACCAGTCTAAATCCATACCAGAAGCATCTTCCATTGTTCTAAAGAAATCGGCAGGGGTAGGGTGCTTAAACATCCATCTTTTAGAGTATGTTCTAAAAGCATAGTCAAATAACTCTGGTCCCATAATTGTTTGACGCAACATGTATAAACCAGCAGCTGGTTTTGTGTAAGCATTAGGTCCGAAATTATGTACATAATCACCTTGAGACATAATAGGGCTTAACCTATCTTGATCTAAACTCATGTAACGAACAATATCTTTAGGTAAGTTACCTGTGTTAAAGTTTGGGTCGTAGTCTAACTCCGCTAAAATTTCAACAAATGAGTTTAAACCTTCATCCATCCAAGTCCACTGACGCTCGTCAGAGTTTACAATCATAGGGAAGAAGTTATGACCAACCTCATGAGTAATTACTCCAATCATTCCATTTTTAACTCTATCAGAATAGGTTCCATCAGGGTTTGGACGACCGTAGTTAAAACAAATCATAGGATACTCCATTCCTTGACGCTTAGCGTGTACTGATATTGCTTTAGAATATGGATAATCAAAAGTCATTTTAGAATACTCTTCTAATGTATTAGCAACAACACGAGTAGAGTGCTCTTCCCATAGCGGGTTCCCTTCTTTTGGGTATAAAGATAATGCCATAACGGTTTTACCATTAATATTTACAGCCATAGCATCCCAAATATATTTTCTTGATGAAGCAAAAGCAAAGTCACGTACTTTGTTAGCTTTAAAGTGCCAAGTTTTAGTTTTAGTAGTTCTTTGTTTTTCGTTTTCTTCAGCTTCTTTTTGGGTAACAATAAATACTGGATCTTTAAAAGACTTTCTAGCTTTTTCAAAACGTTTACGTTGTTCTCTACTTAGTACCTCTTTTTCGTTTTGAAGTTCACCAGTAGCCTCTAAAATATGATCGGCAGGAACAGTAATTTTCACATCGTAATCACCAAATTCTAAAGCCCATTCACTACGCCCCCAAAACTGCATGTTTTGCCATCCTTCAACATTGTTGTACACACATAATCTTGGAAAAAATTGGGCGATAGTATAGTTTTTATTTCCGTCAGGAAAAGATTCAAAACCAGAACGACCACCGTCTTCAACAGAGTTGTTAATTAAGTAGTTCCATTTAATTTTGAATTTAAAAACCTCACCAGGAGCCAATGGCTTAGGCAAGTTAATACGCATCATTGTGCGATTAATACTATGAGATAAATCTCTACCATCAGCATATTTTACGGCTTCAATATTAAAACCAAATGCTTTTGGTTTATCCATATTGTCACTCACAAATTTATCAGGAGTTTGAAAACTTCTTGCTGCATTAGATTCTGCCAAGGGAGATTTAGAATCTGGAGCTCGCATATTTTGATCTAACTGTAACCATAAATACTCTAAATGGTCTTTAGAGTTGTTGTGGTACGTAATATCTTCATCTCCATATAATCTATCTGTAGCTTCATCTAAGCGTAAGTTCATTACATAGTCAACTTTTTGTTGTGTGTATGCATGACCTGGCGCTCCTGATGCTGTACGTTGATCGTTAGGAGTAGCTAATACATCTTTTAATTGTCGAAATTTGTTTTGGTCGGTATGACCTTGTTGACGTTCTTTTTTAGGTGCTTCTTGGGCAAATAAAGAAGCTGATACAAAGAGCGCTGAAAATAATAGCGTAGAATATTTTCTCATTATATGCTTATTAGTTTTTGAATAAATAAGCGGAAAGTTAATGAAATCTTATTACTAAAAAAGAAGCTTTATTAAAAATTTAACAAACCTTTATCATTATCGCTCGATAAAAACAAACTTTTACGTTCCTTTTTAACAGTTGCTTTAATAAGGTTTTGTTGATCAGGGAAATGCTCAACTAAAATATCGTTTTCTATTTTTATTGACTTAGGTAGTGAAACATTTTCTATCTCTAAATAAAAGTAAACAATATTACCATCGTACTCTTTACCTATAAACTTGTAGTTTTTTTCTTCATTGTTAATAATAACTTTAAAATGAGTTTTTAAGTATTTGTAATAGTATTCATTAATAGATGGTAATTCGTTTTTAGTAGCAATTTGTAGGTTGGTGTTGTAATCTTTATTTATAGCGAGCTCAATATCATCCATAAAAACATTCATAATCATTTGTACGCTTTGGGTATCTTCTCTGTATTCAATTTCAGTTAACGCAACATAGTATTTATGCAGAGTGAATGATAGTAAGGGAAGGACTAATAAGAGAACAAAAAGTTTTTTCATGGTTGATAAAGGTCAATTATTGCGCCAAATTAGTCTTTTCCAATAAGTTTGAGGTATCCTGTATGTTCTTTTCTAAATATTTTAATAACTTTTAACACTTCACGGTTTTGATATAGTTTTTCTATTCCTAACGGATTACAATATCCTAAAAAGTGATAATATTTATCAACAGGAATTTTAAGTTCAACAAAAAAGAAGTCTTCTCCTAATTCATTAAGTAATTTAGCAGGCATATTTTCTTTAAAAGCTAATTCTTTACGAAGTTTTATTAGTTTTTCTGAGTTTTTTACAGGAAACGTGTTGGTAGTACCCATTCCTTCAAAAGCTTTTGTAGGGTCAACATTTACTACATCAGGTTTTACGTGTTTACTTATATAATCGTCTGAATGGTAATTACTGTAATTAACATTTGAAAAGTCGGTAGCTTTATTTGCTATTTCTAAGTTTTTATCACGCTTTACCTTTCTAAGGTCTTTGGCAAGTTCACCTGATAGTTCGTTATTTCTTAATAAAACTTCATCTAGTTCATAATTTTGTTTTTCAAGAGTAGTCCTTTTTCTGTAGGTATTAAAGTCGGCTTTAGTTAGTTTTTCATAAATGATTTTATAACCTATACTACTATATCTAATAGAATCTGTAGGTCTAGCAAAAAGTCTGTATTCTCCATTCTCGTTAGAAAATGTAGCTTGATTTGTTGAAAAGTTAACAATATGAGCATTTTCTAACACACCATTTTCATCATAAACAATTCCAAAAAGTGTTTTTCGTTCTTCTTGTGCGAATACTAGTTGAGATAAGAATAATAAGACAATTAGAGTTTTCTTCATAATATTTATAGGTTAGATTAGTTACACCTAAAGGTACAAAATATTTTAAAAAAGCGTAACCAAAATAACTAGGTAGGGAAGAGGTGTTAATTGTATTTTTTAGGATTAAGTTTTTTAAATTCGTCTGATTTCTTTTGTAAAAATGTAATCATTGTTACTTCATTATTTAAATAAAGAGTATTGAAGTCATCGGCAGATTCAGTAAAGTAAATAAACCTGTCAATATCTTCCTTTAGTATGTTTAGTTCGTGTTGAATGAGTATGTGGTAATTACTGCGTATGTTTTCTATTCTTTTTTCTTTGTCTTCAATAGCTTTATTTTTTTTTAGTTTTTTAAGTCTTCCTGATATTGAATTAATAATATAATCTGTAGATAAAACAAACCCTAGGCCTTCAAGTTTCATGGGACGCCCTCCCATTCCAGTATAGAGCCTTCTTTCAGCAGGGGTAAGTATTCTAGAACCTGCATAAGGCAGTTTTAATGTTTCGGCATTTATTACTTTTTCAGATTTTATATGTTTTGAATCAGAAGAAATATACCCAAGTAAATTATGTTTTTTTACTTCGACTTCATCCAGCTCAATAGGTACTTTTTTTAGTAGAATATAATTTTCTTGTATCCCAAAGTGATTAACACCTACCACAAACTTTTTGGTTTCATAACCTACAAACGTAATTTGTATAGTATCATTTGCTTTGGCCAAAATTCTAAACTCACCATTATCGTTAGTAAAAGTTCCTTGTTTAGTGTTAAGGTTTATAACATGTGCGTTAGGAACAGTATTTACTTCATCTTGTATGGTAGCGTAAAAGAATTTTCTGTTTTCTTGTGCTGTAGCTATTATTATAAAAAACAGACAAATAATTGAAGGGAGTATATTTTTCATGTGTTTACTCACTAATTACTTTTAAATAGCTCTTACTTTCTTGTTGTAAGATAGCAATGACTTTTAAAAGTTGTTGTTCTTTATATAGTTTTTCTATTCCTAGTGGATTACAATACTCTAAAAAATGAAGATACTTGTCTTTAGGTATGTTAAGCTCTTTAAAAAAGAAAGACTCTCCAAATTCTGAGAGCAACATTTTAGGAAAATTCTCTTTAAACTGTATTGTTTTTCGGGTTCTTTTTAGTTGTTGTGAGTATTTATCAAGACCAGAACTAAAGCCTGTACCAACACCAGCAAACTTTGCTGTAGGATCTGTTATTTTTAACATATTAGGAGCTTTCATTCTATCAATTTCATCAATATCTAAAATTACTTTTTCATCAAAATCAATCATAGAAAAATCAATAGCCTTTTTAGCTTTTTCCATACCAATATCTTTAGGTGTTTGTTTAGTATCTATGGCAAGTGAACCTATTAAGTTGTGTTTTTTTACTTCAACTTCATCCAATTCAAAAGGAACTTTAACTAGGGTAATTTTATTTTCTTGTATTCCAAAATGAATATGGGTAAGCTTAATTTTTTTGGTTTCGTATCCTACAAAAGATATTTGTAAAGTATCGTTAGGTTTTGCTAAAGTTCTAAATTTACCAAAGTCGGTACTAAATGTACCTTGTTGGGTATTTAGGTTGATAATATGAGCGTTGGGTATAGCACCAAGCTCATCATTTAAAGTTCCGTAAACGAATTTTCGTTTTTGTTGAGCCGTAGCTCCTAAAGTAATTAGTAGTAAAAGTGTGATGGGTAGTTGTTTAATCATGCAATTATTTTTTGGTAACTCTTATAGTTTCATTTTCTAGTAGGTAAGGGGAAGATTTACTATTTTCAATTAAAACCGCAGTAAGTTCTAATACTTTATCTTTATTATATAGGTTTATAATTCCTTTAGAAATACAGGCTTGTAAAAACTGATTGATGTTTTCTTTCTTTATTTTTAGTTGACGTATAAAAAAGCCATCTGTAAAGTGTTTTCTAATTTTTTCAATATTTCTATCTTCAACAGTAATCTTTTTTAATTGTTTTTTTCGTTTGTTTGTTCCGTTAAGTGCATTTATAAGCCCCGTTACACTAATAGCTAAGCCCGATTCTATCTTTACTGTTTTTTCATCTTTTGGTTGTATAACATTGGCATAAGGTAGTTTTAAGGTTTTAGCATTTACAACAGGGGCGTTGTTAAGAATGTCGGGATCAACTTCTAAAATACTTCTTTGCTTTTCAAGCACAACCTCATCTAACATGTGCGTTTTACTATCAACAAAAATTACAATGTTCTTAGCTTTAATATGCTCTTTGGTAAGGGTAACCTCTTTATACTCTAAGTTAAGATGAGAAATAAGTAAAACGTTGTTTTCAGAAGCTAAAATTTCAAAACGTCCGTTTTCATTAGAAACAGCACCAAGTGTTAGTTTTTTATTAATAATATGTACATCTTGGGTAGCAATACTATCTATAAACACAGTACCCGTAATAATTTTAGGGGTGTTTTGAGCAATTATAGCACAGGTAGTTAAGATAAAAAGAACAAGTAACAATTTTCTCATATCACAAATAAACTACCTACTTGTCTTAAAAATGTTTTAAGAACATGGTAAATTTTTGTTAATTTGAAGTATATAAAGCATAATGAAAGATTGATTTTGAGGAGTTAAAACTCATACTAATTAAACTTAAATAGATAGTAAACAAATGAAAAAACTACTTATAGCTAGTACATCTACCGTTCATGGAAGTGGATACTTAGCATATATTTTACCAACCTTAACTAACTTTTTTAAAGAAGCCTCTACCATATTATTTATACCGTATGCACGAGCAAGCGGAAAAACCTACGATGAATATACCTCTGTAGCTCGTAAGGCTTTTGCAACTATTGATAAAAAAGTTGTAGGTATCCATGAGTTTGATAATCCGAAGGAAGCTGTTCAGCAAGCGGAGGCTATTTTTACAGGGGGAGGTAATACGTTTGAGTTGGTAAATCAACTATATAAAAACGATATACTTTCTGATTTAACTACAGCGGTTGAAAACGGAACTCCGTATTTAGGTACCAGTGCAGGAAGTAATATTTGTGGAGTAACGATGATGAACACCAACGATATGCCTATTGTATATCCACCAAGTTTTAAAACCTTAGGGTTTATTCCGTTTAATATCAACGCACATTATTTAGACCCAAATCCAGATTCTACGCACATGGGTGAAACGCGTGAAACACGTATTAAAGAGTATCATATATTTAATGAAACACCTGTGCTTGGGTTACGCGAAGGTAGCTGGCTAGAGGTTAACGGAGATTCAATTGTATTACGAGGAACTTACACCGCACGTTTATTTAAACAAGGAAAGGAAGCTGAGGAGTTAGATACTGATACAGAGGTTAGCCAGTATTTTTAATACACTTTTATAGTACTTAGCTTACAAAAGAAAACTCCAAACAACAGTTTGGAGTTTTTTTTGTTTTACATATTAAGTTTATGATTACTTTACTAAAAAAAACATTGTTTTGTTGTATAAGTTAGTATTGTTTTGTAGATATTGTTAAAATATTCTAAATAAATAATAAGCGTTTAAAAAAAATATTATTTTAGCAATGCTATAAAAAGATTTAGACGAATGTAAATTGCTATAACAATACAATCACCTAATCTTTTATATTTCAAATTCCTCTTAAAATTAGCATACGTTTACTTACAAACGAATGCCTAACACTATTTTAGTACGTTGTGTTTTGGCATGTTTTAAAGGTAAGCGGTATTGGAAAAGTAACTTAATTTAAAAATTGATATTATGAAGTATTATTTATCAGAAAACAGACTAACAGATGAAGCAAACTACACAGCACGTGTGTTAACCGAACGTACTATTAACCAAGATGAGCTTATTGAAAAAATGTTGAGTAAACGAAACTTAGTAAGCAAAACCGATATTGTAGCGGTATTAAATTCGTATTACGAAGAAATTATTGAATCTATAGAAGAGGGCGATAATATTAACTTACCTATAGTAAAGATTGGGTATTCTATTTCTGGGGTTTTTGATACAGAAGAAGACAGTTTTAACCCCGATATTCATAAACTACACGTAAACTTAAATAGCGGAAAACTTATTAATGAGGTAAAAGAAGATATTCCGTTGCAAAAAATAACAGCACCTATTACCAGTACTTTAATTAACAACTGTAAAGATATTACAAGCCAAACAACCAATACTACTATAACCTCTAACGGTTTGTTTGAGTTAAACGGAGTTAGGTTAAAGGTGGATGGCGATAAAGAAGAGGTAGGCTTGTATTTTGTTGCAGAAGACGGTACTGAAACCAAAGTACAATACCTAGCTCAAAATAGTTTTAAAAGAGTAATAGGACAAGCACCTATTTTAACAACAGGTACTTATAAAATTAGAATTAAAACACAAGCTACCAATAATTCGGGGCAGTTTTTAAAAGAAGTACGTATTTCAGATGCACCATTTGTAGTAACAGCTGCATAATTATTAAGGGTAACAAGTCTTAAAAACGCTGTAAACCTCATAAACACTCGTGTTTTATGAGGTTTTCTTTTTGTAATAAACACTATACTATAAAAAAATAATTAGGCAAGGAGTAATGCTCCCCTTATAAGGGGAATGACACTCCCCTTAGGCAAGGAGTAATACTCCCCTTATAAGGGGAGTGACACTCCTCTTAGGGAGGGAGTGTTATTTTAAGCTAGCACCACTAACCATTTTAATGTTAAAATGCTAAAAAATGAAAGAACAACGTATGCTAAAAAAACTACTTTCTATAAAAACTATATAGGCTATCTTTGAAAAAATCCTATTTTTACGATATGGACATAAAATTGACAGAACAAGAGAAGATAAAAATCTTAAATTCCGATGATATCTACGGAATAATGCAAAAAATATTACTTCGCGAAAGTAAGATAGACCAAAACCGTGAACACTTTTGGGTTATAGGGCTAGAAAACAACAACCGTATTCTTTTTATTGAGTTAATAAGCTTAGGCACTATCAATGCTACTTTGGTAGAACCTATGGAAGTTTTTAGTCTTGCATTGCAAAAAAGAGCTGTAAAAATAATGTTATGTCATAATCACCCAAGTGGTGAATTAACTCCGTCAGATAATGACAAAAACCTAACAGATAGGTTGATACAAGTAGGTCTTATAGTAAACACCCATGTAATAGACCATTTAATTATTTCTGATAAAAGCTATTTGAGTTTTGCTAATACTGGTCTTTTACAAGAGTTAGAGAAAAGCACTAAATATGTTCCTAAATATGTTTTAGAAGAACAGATAAAAAAGGACATGGCTAAAATAATTGAGAAAAATAGAAATATTGAGATAGCCAAAGCTTTTAAAAGAAGTGGTCTTGATAATGAGTTAATCGCTAAAAACACAGGTCTTACCATTGAAGAGGTGGAGAAGTTGCGTGTTAGGAGGGGGAAGTAGTATTAGCAAAGGATTATTTATCTTTTTATAACTCTATCAAATATACCTACGACTTTAAAGTTTGATAGTTGATTGTCTTTAAGTTCAATATTGCTATATGAAGGATCAGTAGATTGAGGTTTCAATATAATTGATTGATGTTTCCATCCATTTTCATCATGATACTTCTTACTTTGATATTCTTTAATAGTGTAACAAGACCCTAAGTCTTCATCTTGAATATTTGTGCTTTCTACTAACACAATTTGACCATTACGAGAACCTCCTGTATATTTTTTAAACAAACATATAGAACCGTTGGGAATAATTTTATTCATTGATTCTCCGATAACTTCACAGGCAAACAGTTCTTTGTTTGGTTGAACTCGATCAGGTAATCTAATCCATTCTACATTTTCAATATTCTGAATGTTGCCAAAATTTCCAGCAGCCACTTTTAAATCGTATAGGGGAATGGAATTTTCAAATGGGATGACTTCATTCTGTGGAATAAGAATATCTATATTTTCTGAATTATCCTCATACTTAGGTATAAATGATTCAAAGTATTTTCTCAAGTGTGGGTCACAAACATATACGTAGGTTCCTTTAATGCCTCGAAGCATAATTGTTTTATATATATTGAGGATAAAAGACTTAAGTTCATCTTTTGATTTGATTGATTGTTTTCCATTTTTATCAAAATAATTTTCTTCTTTAATTACTATTTCTTTGTTAACAGTGTCGTATGAAATTTCATTTCCGAAGATAATACCAGAATAATTTAAATCATAGCCTTGAGTAGTATGGATACAACCTACTTCATCAATTGAATTTTCTGAGTTTATCCAGTCATTTGATGTACCATTCCATTTTAATTGTACTTTATCTATTTGTATATCAAAAATATTAGAATCTTTATTGGATTTCCATTCCCAAGAATAACCTGCAATAAGTCGAGATAAACCAAATTCAATATCTCTTTTTTTTATTTGAGAAACCATCTCTTCCAAAGAACTGAATAACATAAAATCATATTCTTTGGAGTGGAAAAATTCTCTTGAATCATCCATAGAACAATTGAGTAGTGAATTAATATATTCTACATAGGCATTTCCTCCTTTTACTCTAAATTGTGATTTCAATTTTAATATTGAAGTTTTCTTATTTGATTTAAGACTATCAAAATCTTTTTTTTCAGCATCAGAAGGTTTTATGGATTGTTCTTCATCATAGAAAAGAATTGTATTATCAGATTGCATTGTTACCCAATCTAATTCACTACAATTATGTTTGTCTAAATTTAAAGTTTTACAAGCTTTATCAAAAGCTCCAAAGTAAGCTCCCAAATTTACTCTCCTCCTTAGTCTATGAGATTCATCTACAATTAATATATCATATTTATTTTTGCTTACTTCTGCGGGACCTATAACCATACTTGCTCTAAGACCATTGATGTTTTTAAAAACCTTTTTTAATGTAGTTCTGAATGAAGACATTGGGATAACTAAAGCCATTTTGGGTTTATTATATTTCTCTTTAACTTGATTAATAAGGTTAATAAAATAGTTTTCTTCTGCCCCAAACTCTTTAAAATTAAAATCACCTAGATCACCAGACAGCATTTTAAAGAGGAATATAGCTAAAATAGTTTTGCCTGTACCAGCTCCACCTTCTACAATAATATTTTCGAACTTGCCTATAGCAAGATTTTCAAGTATTTGTAGTAAGCTACCACGTTGTTCAATAGTTAGACTTTTGTAAGGAGAATATTTAAATAAGTCAGAATTGTCAATATGTTCTATAGAATGTTTTACAATTCCTTCAGATCGTAGTTGATTCCAAATGGTATTAAAAATATTCCAATAAACTTCTTTTTTTTGGTAGTAGTTATGATTTGCCAGTCCAATATTTCCATTTAAAAGCTTGTAAACATTGTCAGCGGACATATATTTAATGAGACTAGATTCAATGTCCAACGTAGCTGATTTATTAAACTTCTCACTAGTGATAAGATGTACAGATGTTAACTTACCCTTTTTGTTATGTTTCAAGTGGGTGCTCATTCTTGAATAAACATCTGTAGTTTCTCCTACGTACGCAGTTTTAGTCTCATTATCACTAAGAATGTAAACTAAAGGCCATAAATCCTTAGCAAAGTGGTTAGTACTAAAGCTTTCAAAAAGGTTGTTTTTGAAATCGTAATGATTTATTTCGACAAGTGATGAAATCATTAAAGCTCGTTATACTTTTTTGCAGTTCCTTTGGCCTTACTTATAGGGTATTTCTCCCCATTTTTTTTGATTTTTTCTAAAAGAATCTCCTTTACGTCAAAGTCATATTTTTCTGCTAAAAGAAATGCATAGGCTAAAACATCAGCTAACTCCTCTTTTACTTTTTGTTGGTTAGCTTCTTCAGACGATTTCCAAAGGAAATTTTCCAAAAGCTCACCAGCCTCAATATTTAGAGCAACTGCGAGATCTTTAGGGTTATGAAATTGCTCCCAATCTCTCTCGTTTCGGAACTTAATTAGAGTCTTAATTATTTCTTTTATGTCACTCATTTTTATTATTTCTTATTAAAACATAATTTTTGTTTATATAAGTCCTTTGCTTTCTTATTTAATTTAGTGTAGATATATAAGAATTACTTATATAGTATTTTATTAAATGCTAGCTAATATAAAACAAAATTTAAAACTTAAAATGGTTTTGAGGCATTTTAATAAATGATTAAATAAACAAACACTAAATAAATAAAGACTGCCTTCATAAGTAGTCTTTTTATTATATATAAAGTTGTTTTATTACGCCTTTTTTTGTCTAGGTTCACAAGCCTATAAAAAGGTGTGGTTTCCGATTAGGAGAATTTGCCTTTGTAAGTTTTATACAATATTGGCAGTAGTTTTTTACCAATTATCATTTGCGAAAAATGTACAATTACAGATGTAGAAAGTATAAGTAAAATAGTTTCTTTAAAACCTCTTGGTATAGAGTAGTACTCGTTAGGTAGTTGATAATAATAAAATAATTGTCTAGAAAAAACTACTATTAAACTGATTATAAAAATAACAAGACCATGGTATTTGTAATTCTTAATTACATAAATTAAAAAAGGAAACAAAAAAGCTGAAAACATATATATTCTTCTTAAGAACAAAAAGTCAGCACCTCCATTTTTTTGAGTAACAAACATACCAGAAACTAAATATTCTTCAGTAATTAAACCAGATACAATGACTGCAAAGAATATTAACAGAAAGTTTATAACTGAACTTAATATGTAAAATTTACCTTTATTACTCATTATAAATAGAAGTTTGAGTTAATTCCATAGTTTTTATTTAAATTAAAGCAACTTGTTTATATAAGTAATTTTAGTGTCTTTATATATCCTAAAAAGGAAGTGTAAACGTAATTATTGCAATTTTTAATTAGTGCTAGCTAATATAATAAAAAAGAGCTATTAAGTTTAAAAGGTTTTTACTTTAGAATTAAGTATAGTTCTTATGCAAAAAAGACTGCTTATCAAGCAGTCTTTTTTTATTATATATGAAGTTGTTATTACGCTTGTCTACGTTCGCAAGCTAATAAAGTGTTTTTTAATAGCATTGCAATCGTCATAGGACCTACACCACCAGGTACAGGTGTAATGTGTGATGCTTTTTCTGCTACTTCGTTAAAAGCAACATCACCTACTAATCTAAATCCTCTTTTCTTAGAAGGGTCAGCAACACGAGTAATTCCTACATCAATAATTACTACATCGTCCTTTACCATATCACCTTTTAAAAATTCAGGAATACCTATAGCAGCTACAATAATATCTGCTCTTTTAGTAACCTCTTTTAAGTTTTTGGTTCTACTGTGTGTTAGGGTAACCGTTGCGTTTCCTACTTTTCTTTTTTGAGAAAGTAAAATACTCATAGGGCTTCCTACAATATGACTACGACCAATAACTACGACATCTTTACCCGAGGTCTCAATATTGTAGCGATTTAACAATTCTAAAATTCCGAAAGGAGTTGCAGAAATGTAGGTTGGTAAGTTTAAGGCCATTTTCCCTACATTCATAGGATGGAAACCGTCTACATCTTTATCAGGGTTTACAGCCATTAATACCTTTTGTTCGTCAATATGATCGGGTAGGGGTAATTGTACTATAAAACCATCAATATCGTTATCAATATTTAAAATAGCAATTTCGTTTAATAATTCTTCTTCAGTAGTTTCTTCAGGAAGACGAATTAAAGTAGATTCAAAACCTACACGTTCGCAAGCTTTTACTTTTGCATTTACATAGGTTAAACTTGCTCCGTCATTACCTACGATAACCGCTGCTAAATGCGGTGTTTTTTTATCGTTTGCTTTTAATGCTGCTACTTCTAAAGCAATTTCTTCTTTAATGTCTGCTGATGTCTTTTTACCGTCTAGTAAAATCATTTGTGTGTGTTGTTGTGTGTTATTCAGTGTGTTGTTGTTAATCAAAAAAGAAAAAAGAGAAGTCGACAAAACTTCTCTTTTTTTAATATTATCTCATGCCTTTCATCATTTGCATCATTTTTCTTCCGCCACCACCTTGCATCATTTTCATCATTTTGCTCATCTGATCGAATTGCTTCATCAGTTGGTTAACTTCTTGTACCGAAGTTCCGGATCCTTTTGCAATTCGTTTCTTACGACTCGCATTAATAACAGAAGGAGTACTTCTTTCTTCAGGAGTCATAGAGTGTATAATAGCTTCAATTCCTTTAAAAGCATCGTCGTCAATATCAACATCTTTTAATGCTTTACCAGCACCAGGAATCATACCTACTAAGTCTTTCATGCTACCCATCTTTTTGATTTGATTGATTTGATTTAAGAAATCATCAAAACCAAACTGATTTTTAGCAATCTTCTTTTGTAATTTTCTAGCTTCTTCTTCATCGTATTGTTCTTGAGCACGCTCTACTAACGAAACAACGTCTCCCATTCCTAAAATACGATCAGCCATACGACTAGGGTGGAATACATCAATTGCATCCATTTTTTCACCCGTACCTATAAATTTAATAGGCTTGTCTACTACCGATTTAATAGATAAAGCAGCTCCACCACGAGTATCACCATCTAACTTAGTTAATACAACTCCGTCAAAATTTAATACATCGTTAAAGGCTTTGGCTGTATTTACAGCATCTTGCCCTGTCATAGAGTCAACTACAAACAATGTTTCTTGTGGACTTACAGCTTTGTGGATGTTAGAAATTTCTGTCATCATTTCTTCATCAACAGCTAAACGACCCGCGGTATCAATAATTACCACGTTTTTACCGTTTGCTTTTGCATGCTTAATAGCATTTTGAGAAATTTCTACAGGATTTTGATTTCCTTCCTCAGCATATACTTCTACACCAATTTGTTCTCCAACTACACGTAGCTGATTAATTGCGGCAGGACGATATACGTCACATCCTACTAATAAAACTTGTTTAGATTTCTTAGTTTTAAGATAGTTAGCTAGTTTACCAGAAAAGGTTGTTTTACCCGAACCTTGTAAACCAGACATTAAAATTACAGTAGGTGAACCTCCTAAGTTAATACCAACGGTATCACCACCCATTAATTCGGTTAATTCATCTTTAACCAACTTTACCATTAATTGCCCAGGGTTTAACGTTGTTAATACGTCTTGACCTAAGGCTTTTTCTTTTACTGTTTTGGTAAAATTCTTTGCTATTTTAAAGTTAACATCGGCATCTAGTAAAGCTCTACGAACTTCTTTTAAAGTTTCCGCAACGTTAACTTCAGTAATTTTTCCGTGTCCTTTCAGCGTATGTAACGCCTTATCTAACTTTTCGCTTAAATTATTAAACATGTATCGGCTTCATTTTTTAGAGGCACAAATTTAGTTATTAGTTGTTAGTTTTTAGCAATTTGTTAGTAGATTTTTTCTACTTCATAGCATAAAAGTGTGCGATTTTTTACAATTAGTAAGAATAGTAGTCACTTTTTTTAGTTTTTATATTGGTAACAATACGAGTAAATGCTATAAATCATCCGTAAAATGTTTGCGACTTTTTTCTTGACTGAATTTTTCTTGATTGAAGTTTTTAGAAGCATTTTTAGGAATGGATAGCGATACCCATTTTTCGTTTTGTAGCATTTTGCCTAAAAATACAATTTGTCCGATGTGATATGGATAATGACAAATTTGACGGTTAATTGCTTCGGTTACTGTATGTCCTTGATTCCTTATGTAGATTATTTTTCCTAAATCATTTTCTTTTAAAGAGTTAATAGTGTTTAAAAAACAATCCCACCCTTTTTCCCAATAGGCTATCATTTCTTCTTTGGTTGAAAAGGTATTTACAAACTCGTCATCTCTATTTCTCCATGATTTTTCTCCATCTTCAGTAAAAAAGTTGGTCCAGCGAGATAACATATTACCAGCAATATGCTTTGCTATTACAGCAATAGAGTTGCTTTCTTGATTATATTGATAAAATAGCTCTTCTTGGGTAAGTTGATTAAAAGTTTTATCGCCTAAACTTTTATAGTAGGTTATTTGTTTTTTGATACTTTCTAAATAGGAGTTTTGCATGGCATAATTTTTTTTAAAAAAAAAGACTGGTTAAAAACCAGCCTTAATTTACAATTTTATTTTTTAGGAATAAACTCTAAAGCAACTCCATTAATACAATGTCGTTTGCCAGTGGTTTCTTTTGGACCGTCGTTAAAAGAGTGTCCTAAATGTCCGCCACAAGTATTACATTTTAATTCTGTTCGAGCATATCCTAGTTTATAATCTGTATCTAGTTCTACATTTCCTTTAATAGCTCTATCAAAAGAAGGCCATCCGCTACCTGAATCGTATTTGTTTTCAGATTTATATAGCGGTGTTTTACAGGCTGCACATACATAGGTTCCTTCTTTCTTGTTAAAGTTTAAAGGACTTGAGTTGGGACGTTCTGTACCTGCTTCTCTAAGTACATAATACTGTTTTGGAGTTAATAACTTTTTCCACTCACTGTTGGTTTTGTTTACCGCATACTTTTTCTTGTTCTGGGCATTTACAGTAGTACTAAATGTTATTGCTAAAAGGAATAAAACAACTAATTTTCTCATGGTTCTTTACTTATAAAATCAACAATTTTGGAAGCTACTTTTGGATTACGAAGAATTCTGGTGTGTCCTAAGCCTTCCGTAATTAAAAGTTTTCCATTCTGTAAGTTTTGACGTATTGCTATTGCACAACTTACATCAACATCACCATCAAATGAATCATGCACAACTAGAGTAGGTATTTTTACATTTTTAGACTTTATGCTTGAGGAGTGTGTATCAATATCTCGTTGCCATTTTTTATCAAACAGGCGTTTCATTTTATGAGCAATAACTGGTTTTACTTGTAAACTCTTAGTAAAGTTTAAAATAACATCCGATATTTTATCAGCTGCTCCAACAGTAACCAATTTGTTAACAGCAAAATTTTCTGAAAGAGCGTTATACAAGCATACTCCACCAAAAGAGTGCCCTATAGCAGCATCAAAAGGTCCAAATTGTTTGTTAAGTTCAGTAATGGTTTCTAAGAACTCTGGCATTTCGGTAGTTTTTCCTGTAGACTTACCATGGGCAGGTCCGTCAAATGAAATAACCATATAGCCCTTTTCCAATAGTTTGTCAGCAATCATATATAATTGAGTGCTTCTTCCTGCCCAACCATGTACCCATAATACTTTTTTAGCTGAATAACCATATGATAGTACTTGAATCTCTTTTGAGATGGATGGCACATTTATTGTTTTCTTTTGAGCACTCTCTAACATTACTTTTTCTCTCTTAGGAATTGGAAAATTAACAGGAGTTGTAAAAAGCCTTACACCAAATTTAGCTGCTTTATTAATAGATATAAACTGCAAAGCCTTAGCTGAAAGGATAACAGGTTTAGGAATTTTAATACTTGGTAAAGCTGTTTTTGAATGCGTAAAATTCATGAATTAGTTTTTAAGATAAAGATAGAATTTGTAGCTTTAAAGACATAATATATTATCAAGTTTGTGACAAATAAGTTAATTTCGTGTCATAAAAGATACAACCAAGAACATAGAATTTTAAACTATTGAACAATGAAAAAAATTATAGCCCTAACATTTTTAGCTGCTTTTTTAGTAGAGTGTAGCACTGTGCCAATTACGGGAAGAAAAAGATTAAATTTTGTAAACGATGCTCAAATCTTACCAGCAAGTTTTGCGCAATACAAAGGGTTTTTAGAAGAAAATAAATTATCTACTAACACTGCTAAAACAAATGAGATTAGACGTGTAGGAAAGAATATTTCTACAGCTGTAGATCGTTTTATGCGAGCTAATGGTATGAAAGCAGAAGCAGATGCTTATGAGTGGGAATTTAATTTAGTTGAAGATAAAACTGTAAATGCATGGTGTTTACCTGGTGGAAAAGTAGTTTTTTATACAGGAATTTTACCAATTTGTGCTAATGAAGATGGTATTGCTGCTGTGATGGGGCATGAGGTAGCTCACGCATTTGCAAAACACGGACAAGAACGTATGTCTACAGGTCAATTACAACAATTAGGAGGAGTTGCTTTAGCCTTAGGTACTCAAAATAGTGAAAATGCTGAAATGTGGAATATGGCTTACGGTTTAGGAACGCAAGTAGGGGTAATGTTACCATTTAGTAGACAACATGAAACAGAAGCTGATAAATTAGGATTAGTTTTTATGATTATGGCAGGATATAAAGGAGAAGAAGCTGCAGAAGTATGGGTACGAATGAGTGAACGCTCAGGAGGAGGAGCTCCACCAGAGTTTATGAGCACACACCCATCTAATCAAACTCGTATTCAGACTTTAAGAAATTTTTTACCAGAGGCTAAAAAATTAGCAGCAAAATACAACGTGCCTGCGAGTAAATAAGATTGATAAATTATAGTATATTGCAAACCGTTCATGTTAAATGAGCGGTTTTTTTATTATAATTTATATGTACAAAATAGGAGATAAGAAGTTAATTAATGGGTGGGCATTTTACGATTGGGCCAACTCAGTATATTCATTGGTAATTAGCACTGCTGTTTTTCCGTTGTATTACAGCGGAGTAACCGAAGGTAAAATTGTAAGCTTTTTAGGAATGGACTGGGAGCATCCAGATAGTTTATATAGCTATGCATTGTCTTTTTCGTTTTTAGTAGTAGCTTTTATTTCTCCAATATTGTCGGGTATTGCAGATTATACAGGAAGTAAGAAAAAGTTTATGAAGTTTTTCTGTACACTAGGATCATTGTCGGTAATGAGTTTGTACTTTTTTGATGGAATTGATACTGTATGGATAGGGATTTTATTTACTGTTTTAGCAAGTATAGGTTTTTGGGCGAGTTTAGTGTTTTATAACGCTTATTTGCCCGAGGTGGCTCATCCAGAACAGCAAGATAGAGCCAGTGCCAAAGGTTTTGTATATGGGTATATTGGTTCTGTTATTTTACTACTAATAAACTTAGCGATGATTATGTTTCCTGAAACTTTAGGTATTAGCGCAGGAATGGCGTCTAGAATTTCTTTTGTCATGGTAGGTTTATGGTGGTTAGGGTTTGCTCAAATAACCTTTAAACGATTACCTGGTAACGTGTATAATAAAAAGCCTGAAAAAGATTATATATGGAAAGGGTATAAAGAGCTACAAATTGTAATAAAAGAGGTGTTAAATTATCCAACGTTAAAACGTTTTTTAATTTCTTTTTTCTTGTTAAGTATTAGTGTACAAACTATTATTTTAATGGCAGCTATTTTTGGTTCTTCGGAATTAGGCTTGTCATCTACGAGTTTAATAATTACCATTTTATTAGTACAAATAGTAGCAATAATAGGAGCGATTTTATTTTCGAGGTTTTCAGAAAAATGGGGAAATATCACAGCTTTAAAAGTAACTATTGTAGTATGGATGTTAGTTTGCTTCTGTGCTTTTATGTTAGATAAATCTCAAGAGTATGTAGCTATCTATTTTTATGGATTAGGAGGTTTATTAGGGTTGGTACAAGGAGCTATCCAAACCTTAACTCGTTCTACGTATTCTAAGTTATTACCAGAAACAGAAGATCATGCTACCTATTTTAGTTTTTATGATGTTACTGAAAAAATAGCAATTGTTTTAGGAACTGCTGTGTATGGAGCATTAAATGCAATTACAGGTTCTATGCAATGGAGTGTATTGTGTTTAGCAATTTTCTTTTTAGCTTCATTTATTATTTTAAGTACACTTAAAAAGACAAAATACGTAGTATAAATTGTGAAATATTAGCTACACAAATAATACTTCAAAACTATTTTAAAATAAGTTTAAGGAATTTTTTGGCTATCGCCCTGCGATTAAAAAGGTGCAGGAGCAGTAAAGCTTACTTGTTTTTTTGAAGTAGGATGTACAAATGTGATTTTTTCAGCATGTAAATACAACCTATCTGCTTTCTTTCCGTATAAATCATCACCTACAATTGGAGTATTTAGCCCCAAATTATGTGCAGCATGCACACGTAATTGATGCGTGCGTCCAGTTATAGGATAAAAGTATACTTTTGTTTTGTTTTCTAAAACTTCAACTTTTTCCCAAGTAGTCAATGCTTTTCTTCCATGTTGGTAACAAACAAGCTGTTTAGGTCGATCATTTAAATCTACTCTGAGAGGCAGGTCTATTTTTCCTTTATCTTCTTTTAAAATACCATCTAATAAAGCAACATAACGTTTTTGTATGGTTTTATTAATGAATTGTGCTTGTAAGTCTTTGTAAGTTTCTTCGCTTTTAGCAATTAATAAGAGACCAGAGGTAGACATGTCTAATCGATGTACTACTAACGGACCTGTAGCATTTGGATATAACTTTTGAATACGACTAAACACAGAGTCTTTTATTTCTTTTCCAGCTACTGATAATAACTCATGTGGTTTGTTGATTACTAACAAATCTGAATCTTCATAAATAATTGTAATTTCTTTTTCCTCTTTTAATTGTGCTTTTAACGGATTCTTATCAATAGAAACTCCTTGTAACATATGCGTTAGAATAGGCTTGCATTTCCCTGTGCACGCAGGATAAAAATATTGATGTTTTCTTATGGAAGTCTTCAAAGGTTTCCCCCACCAAAATTCAGCCATACAAATAGGTTTTAATTGGTGTTTATATGCGTGTTGTAATAGTTTTGGTGCACAACAATCACCGGTACCAGCAGGAATGTTTTGGGTGGAGTTTGTAAAAATATCTAATAAGTTTTTAGTTTCTCCTCGATAGTTAAGAAAAGCATACTTTTTAAATATTTCTTGTTGTGCCCAAGCTGAAAGGTTTGTGCGTTGCTGTTTCAACTCCTCAATTTGATGTTGCTTTACTTGGTACGCTTTTTTTGATGCTGCTATTTTATCGTTTAAATACACTTGATATTCACGTAAGTAAAATTCTTCATTTATATTTAACTGATTGTTTTGTTGCCCTAGTTTTTTTCTAAGCTTTCTCCGTTGTTTAATTCTTGATTGTTCATCAGCTAAAAGCTTTTCGTATAGCTGTTTTGTTTTTTGATATACTTTCCTCACTTCAGTAAATTCAGAAGCGTTTTCTAAGCTTACTATTTTATGAGTTAACTCATTAAGCTGCTTTTCTGTTGTAAGGTAGAATTCATTTGTATCTAACACATCAAATATTGGAGGTACAAAGTGTTGATGTTGTGTACTATCAGCTAATTTTCCTGAAAAAGCGGCTAAATACCCTAAGGTTCCATCTTGTTGTTGTACAACCAAAACTCCAAACATTTTTCCAAGTGCATTTGGACTCTCAAGGTTTTTAATCCCGAAGTTGTGAGAAAAGTGGTTTTGGTGTGTTAAATACTCTTGTAATTCTTCAGCAGCTATTTGGGCTAGGGTATGAGGATAATAATTATAAGGATAATCGAATTTTTTAGGTAATTCAATGTTAGAAATATCCGAAGAAAAAGAAATGAGTTTTGTCATGTTAAAAAGAAAAAAGTGTTGCTTTCACAACACTTTAAACGATTACTGTCTGTAAATCTTATCGTATAAGTCTTTGTAAATATCTTTTATTATTTTTCGTTTCATTTTCATCGTAGGTGTAAGGTGACCACTATCAATAGACCATTCTTCTGGTGTTAATTCAAACTTTTTAATAGTTTCCCATTTCCCAAATTTTGTATTGGCATAATCTACTTCTTCCTGAATACGTTCTATTACTTTAGGATTACCTACTAAATCTTTATTGTCACCTAAAGTAACATTGTGTCTTTGCGCCCATTCACGTACAAATTCGAAGTTTGGTTGAATAAAAGCTGATGCCATTTTTTCACCTTCACCAATAACCATTACTTGTTCTATAAAACGAGATTGTTTTAGCTGGCCTTCTAATAATGGTGGAATGATATATTTACCTCCAGAGGTTTTAAACATTTCTTTGGTACGTCCAGTAATTTTTAAAAATCCATCTTCACTTAATTCACCTTTATCACCTGTATGGAAATATCCATTTTGTAATGCTTCTGTAGTTTTTTCAGGATCTTTATAGTAGCCCATCATTATATTAGGACCTTTGGCTAAAATTTCTCCAGTATCAGCAATTTTAACCTCAACACCTTCAATAAGTCTACCAACGGTTCCTAACCTAAAACCACCATCACGCATATCATTTACAGCAATTACAGGAGAGGTCTCAGTAAGACCATAACCTTCCATTACAGGCATTCCAGCAGCTGTAAAGACTCTAGTTAAACGTGGTTGTAATGCGGCGGAACCTGAAACCATTATTTTTAATTCTCCGCCTAAGGCAGCTTGCCATTTAGAGAAAATAAGTTTGCGGGCAATGCTTAATTTCTTTTCGTACCACCAGCCATTTGCTCCATATGGTTCATATTGTAAACCTAATTCTATAGCCCAAAAGAATAATTTCTTTTTAACTCCTGTTAATTCAGCTCCTTTAGCATAAATTTTATCGTAAATTTTTTCATACAGTCTTGGAACGGCAGTCATTACATGTGGTTTGATTTCTTGAGCATTCTCACTCAACTTATCAATAGCCTCAGCAAAATAAATAGAAATACCACAGTATTGATATAAATACAAAATCATACGTTCAAAAATGTGACAAACAGGTAAGAAGCTTAGAGCTCTACCTTGACCGTATTCTAACGGAACACGTTTTTCACTGCTTAATACATTTGAAACTACATTTTTATGACTTAACATAACTCCTTTAGGACGTCCTGTTGTTCCAGAAGTATAAATCAGGGTGGCTAAATCATCAGTTGTAATAGCATTTTTACGCTCTTCAACTTCATTTTGATTGCTTTCATCTTCACCTAAGGTTAAAATTTCTTGCCAGCTTTTTTCTCCTTGGATGTCATCAAAAGTAAAAATTCCTTTAAGCTTTGTGTTTCCTTTTATTTGGTTTAGCTTTTCTAAGATGGTTTCATCAGAAACAAAACAATAAGTCGCTTCAGAATGATTTAAGATATATTCGTAATCTTCTTTAGAAATAGTTGGATAGATTGGAACATTTTGAGCTCCTGTTTGTAATATTCCGATATCACAAATATTCCATTCAGTTCTATTGTTAGTTGAAATTACAGCAACTTTATCATTAGGTTGTACTCCTAATCGTAATAAACCTCTACTTATAGCGTTGGCTTTTTTTATATATTCATTTGTTGATATAGATTGCCATTCACCATTGTATTTAGTGATAAATGCTTTTTCTAAATTATATTTTTCTTGTTGATAATAAGGAAAGTCAAATAGACGAGTAATTTCAATCGACATATGTTCAAATTTTTGGGCTTTGCAAAGTATGAAAAATACCCCGATTGCACAAGTTGTAGTTTACTGGTTGATTTATTGAGGATTATATATTTTTTGATGTAAACTGTTATATTTTTCTAAGATAATTTTTCGTCTCATTTTCAATGTCGGAGTTAAATGTCCTGAATTTGTCGTCCATTCATCAGAGGTAATTTCAAAACGCTTTATTTGTTCCCATTTGCCAAACTTTTCGTTACAAAAGTCGATTTCTTTTTGAATTCGTTCGATTAGTTTTTCGTCGGAAGCAATATCCGTTATTGTATGATTATGTCTTTTTGACCATTCTTGAACAAACTCTGAAGCTACTTGAATAAGTGCAGCGGGCATTTTTTCTCCTTCACCTATTACCATAACTTGTTCTATAAAACGAGATTTTTTTAGCTCACTTTCTAAAATAGCTGGTGCAATATACTTTCCTCCAGAGGTTTTGAATATTTCTTTTTTTCTATCGGTTATTTTTAAGAACCCATCATTATCAAGTTCACCGATATCTCCTGTATGAAAGTAGTTATCTACAATTGACTCACTAGTTTTTTCCGGAGATTTGTAATAGCCCATCATCACATTGGGACCTTTAACCAAGATTTCTCCATCTTCAGCTATTTTTACGGTTACATTTTCAATTACTTTTCCAACAGTTCCTATTTTAAAATTATTATTTCGCATATCAGTAACAGAGATAGCAGGAGAGGTTTCGGTAAGCCCGTAACCTTCAAAAACAGGAATCCCTGCTGCTGTAAATATTCTTACTAGTCTAGCTTGTGTTGGAGCACTTCCTGCTAACATAAATTCTAAATGACCTCCTAAAGCTTCTTTCCATTTAGAAAAAATGAGTTTGCGTGCTATGGAGAGTTTGAACTCATACCACCAACCATTTTCTTTATAAGGTTTGTATTGTTCACTTAACTGTAATGCCCAAAAGAACAATCGTTTTTTTAAACCAATTAAGTTACTTCCTTTATCAATGATTTTGTCAAAAACCTTTTCTAACAATCGAGGTACTACAGCCATAAAATGAGGTTTTATTTCGCGTAAATTCTCTCCAACTTTATCAATACTCTCAGCAAAATGAATTTCAAAGCCCATATATTGACAATAGTACGAAGCTGCACGCTCGAAGATGTGACAAATAGGAAGGTAGCTTATTACTCTTTTCTGATTTCCTTGTAAATTGAGCCTTTTTCCAACAGCAAAAACATTACTAACAATGTTATGGTGTGAAAGCATAACCCCTTTTGGAGTTCCAGTAGTACCCGAGGTATAGATAATTGTAGCTAAGTCAGATGGTTTTATAGTTTCTTTTAATTCATTCGCTGTTGTTTGATGGGGTTTATCTTTACCAAGGCTTAGAAAAGAGTTCCATCCATAGTTTGTCTCTAGTTCTTCAAAAGTAAATACTTTTTTAAGCTGTGTTTGCCCTTGAACTTTGATTACTTTTTGGTAGAGTTCATCATCAGAAACAAAACAATACATACTATCGGAATGATTTAAGATATAAGCGTAATCTTTTTCTGAAAAAGTAGGATATAAGGGAACATTTACTGCACCAATTTGCATAACTCCAATATCTAATAAATGCCATTTTGGTTGATTTACAGAAGTAATTACAGCTATTTTATCTCCTGGGTTTACTCCAAGATTTAATAAAGCTTTACTTATGATGTTAGCATCTTCAATATATTTTTTAGTAGAAATACTTTTCCATTCATTATTCTCTTTAGAAACTAAGCAATGTTGTTGTGGGTAGTTTTCTAGTTGGTGATATGGGAAATCAAAAAGACGTGTAACTGTTGAAGATATATGCATGTAAATGATTTTGTAGATGCATAAATCTATGAAAATAAAAGAGATAAAAGAAAAATAAAATAGATGTTAGTTGTAAAGTTTACTAACTAGGCTTTTATAGGTTTGACCAATAGGAACCTTATGTTCATGAATTATAATACGATTACCTTCTATAAACTTTATTTTATCTATAGCAACAATAAATGATTTATGTACTCTTAAAAAGAGAGTAGTATCTAATATCGATTCATAATGAGAAATCTTTTCGTGGCTTACAATCATTTCATCGGCTAAAAATAGCTTCGTATAGTTTCCGTAAGCTTCTATAAATAACAAATCACTTAAATCAAGTTGATGGTGTTTTTTGTCTCCTTTGATAAAAAGTCGAGTATTTGTTTGATTTGTGTTTATTATTTCTTTGTGAATGATTTTTTCTGATGATATATTAGACACTTTATTTACTGCTTTTACCAGCCTATCAAAACTAAAAGGTTTTAAAAGGTAATCTACAACATTTAACTCAAAGCCTTCGATAGCATACTCTTTATAAGCAGTTGTAATGATGGTTTTAGGTGGATTTGAAAGTGTTTTTAAAAAGTCTAATCCCTTTAACTTTGGCATGTTGATATCCAAAAACATAAAATCAACTGTATGCTTGTTTAAAAACTGCATTGCTTCCATAGCATTGTAACAACTTTTTTCCAACTGTACATGCGGTAGCATGCTGCAAAACTCGGTAATGATTTCATGCGCTAAAGGTTCATCATCAATAATTATATATTTAAGCATGCTTAGGAGTTTTTAACAGTGTTTTGTAGATATTATTCTTAGAATCAATAATTAATTCGTGCTGTTGATTGTACAACAAAGATAATCTTCGTTTTAAATTTTGTAGCCCAATACCTTTAGAATTATTGAGTTCACTTGCATCAAAGTTGTTTTTTATTTCAAAGTAAATAAAATCAGTGTCTTCATATAAGTCGATAAGAATAAAAGCATTTTCTGCAAGTGTTTCTATACCGTGTTTAAATGCATTTTCAAGCAAAATAATGTATAGTAGTGGCGGAACATTTATATTAGTATTTATGTTGTGGTTAAAGATGATTTCCACTGACTTTCGGTAACGTATTTTATGTAACTCAATATAATTATGCAGGTATTCTATTTCATCTGAAATTTTTACGGTCTCTTTTTCTCCATCATAAATAGTGTAGCGCATCATATCAGACAGCTTTAAAATAACTTCAGGTGCTTGCGGTGAGTTTTTTACTGTTAATGCATATAAATTATTCAAGGTATTAAAGAAAAAATGCGGATTTATCTGTGTTTTTAACAGTGATAACTCTGTTTTAGATTTTTCTTTTTTAAGTTCTTGTATCCATTTCCATTGTTCAAAAACCCAAAGAAAAAAGAAGATAGGAATGGGGATGAAGAAAATATAAAAAGGGGTTTCTTCTTTAATTTTTAAATAGGCTTCTAAATCTCCAGAAAACAATCGTAGATATAAAAAGTATAAGAGTAAAGGTGTATATAAAAGAACTATAAATTTCCAATATTTTTTAATGAAGTTAGGCACTAAAAAATAAGCTAACCCAAACCAAAATACCATCAATAATATGAAGGTAATAGGATTATCAGGAAGTTTCATAAAAGAATCAATAAGCACTGTAATAAAAAGTAGTACAAAAAGAGCAGCAATACCAATTACAGCTTTCTTTTTCCTTTTTAAGTATTGATAATTATGTATGGGTAAGGCAACAATTAATGTCCAAAAGATTGTTATGACTATAACTTCACCTGGTTGGTCTCTCGGAATGTTTATAAAATTGAGATAGTCCAATAAAACGAAGATTGGGACTATAATTAAAAGTCCAATAAGAAAGGCTTTGTATTTCTTTAAAGAATCAATCATAAATCAAAATTACTCATGTAAAACTGTTCTCACAATTATATTGATAAACACTATCATTTTTAATATCAATAGGTAGTTTTTTTAGTCAAACATAAGTTAACAATTAAAAGAGTACTATGTATGCTAAAAACAGCAAGGTATATCATATTTAATTTATACGGAAAGGAAGATACTAGAGATTTGTTGTAAACAAAAAAACGAATCTCATATGAATACATTAACTATAACTAATCTTACTAAAACATATCCTAATGGAGTTAAAGCATTAAACGGAATAAACTTACATATTTCAAACGGAATGTTTGGTTTGTTAGGTGCTAACGGAGCAGGAAAATCTTCTTTAATGCGTACCATAGCTTCTTTACAAGAGCCTTCTTCTGGAGAAATTGTATTTAATGACTGTGATATTATTAATACTCCTCATGAAATAAGAAAAGATTTGGGTTATTTACCACAAGAGTTTGGTGTGTACCCTAAAATATCAGCTGAAAAATTGTTAGACCATTTAGCTATTTTGAAGGGAGTTACAAACAATACAACGCGTAAAAACCAAGTAACCTCTTTATTGCAGCAAGTAAATCTTTACCAGCACAGGAAGAAATCGGTACATACATTTTCAGGAGGAATGCGGCAGCGTTTTGGAATTGCGCAAGCTTTATTAGCAAATCCAAAACTAATTATTGTTGATGAACCGACAGCAGGATTAGACCCTGAGGAAAGCAATCGTTTTTTAAACCTTTTAAGTGAAATAGGAGAGAACGTAATTGTTATTTTATCTACTCACATAGTAGAAGACGTTAGAAACTTATGTACTAAAATGGCAATTCTATCAGAAGGGCAGATTATTTCTCAAGGAAATCCAAGAGAATTAGTAGCCGGTATACAAGATAGTATTTGGACTAAAATTATTGCTAAAAGTGATATTGAACATTACAAAAAGGTCTATGATGTTATTTCAACCAAATTAGTATCAGGAGAAACACAAATAAGAGTCTTCTCAGAAACCACTTTATCTAATGGATTTGAAAGAATCAATCCAAACTTAGAAGACTACTATTTCGCTACATTATTTCATCAAAAAAACGCCTAATCTATGTTTAAGAAATTATTACAATTTGAAATTTACTATCAGTTAAAACAAAGAGCTTTCCCAATATTTGCAGTCTTATTTTTAGGTTTAGGATATTTTACAGGAAGTCAAGGTTATGCGCCTACTGGAGTAAACTTTAATTCCGTTTATCAAGTGTATTTTCATACAGGCCTTTTTACATTAGGTAGTGTTTTTATTACCATGTTTTTTGCAGTAACAGCTATCATAAGAGATAAGCAACACAACATGGAAAGCTTAATTTATAGTTCGCCTATAACAAAACATCATTACTTTTGGAGTCGTTTTTTAGGGACTTTAATCTTTAGTGTCATAGCTTTTTCTCCTTTTGTTATTGGGTATATTTTTGGAAACTATTTTTCTGGTTTGGATGCTGAAAGGTTAGGAGCTTTTAATTTATTAAATTATCTACAACCATGGTTGTATTTAGTGTTACCTAATATTTTTATCTGCACTTCTTTAATATCCTCTGTAAGCACGCTTACCAAGAGCAGTATTGCCACCTATGCAAGTGCTGTATTTATTTACATGTTATATTTTGTGAGTTCTATCTTTTTAAACTCACCATTATTAGCACAATCTGTTCCAGCATCACCAGAAATGATGTCTGTAGCAGCAATTGTAGACTCTTTTGGGGTAGCCGCTTTTTTTGAGCAAACTCAGTATTGGACAGCTCATCAGAAGAATACGCAGTTACTTTCTTTTTCAGGATTATTTTTATGGAATAGAATACTTTGGATAGCTTTTTCTCTTGGAATATTGTTCCTTACCTATAAAAGGTTTTCTTTTAGAAAAATTACGAAGAAAGTAAAGAAACAAAAAACATTAAAAAATAATATAAAACAGCTAACTCCCTATAAAGGAATAGAAGGAACATACAATTTTACAGCACAAATAAAAGGACTTTTGTCATTAGTACGTTTAGAGCTAAACAGTGTGTTTAAAAGTTTACCTTTTTTAGTAATTGTAGCTATGTGGTTACTAATTGTTTTTTCAGAGCTGTATGCAACTGTTGTTGAAGGAAGTGAATATGGAGTAAGTATATATCCTTTAACTAACCAATTAATAGAATTAATAACAAGCCCGCTAACACTTTTTGGACTCATGCTACTAATTTTTTACGGTTCTGAGATTGTATGGAGAGAGCATAGTGTAAATTTTAATTTAATTATCGGTGCAACTCCAACTAAAAATTGGGTGTTTTTTGCTGCTAAGTTTATCAGTTTATCATTATTACCCATATTATTAATTGCTTTAGGAATATTTATGTGTATTACTTTTCAAGTTAGTTTAGGTTTTAAAAGTATAAACATTGGTATGTATGCTTCTGTATTTTATTATTATGGTTTACAGCTTATCATATACGCTATGCTAGCCGTGTTTATAAATAGTATAGCTAAAAGTAAGTATGTAGGAATGGGAGCTTTTGGTTTGTTAGTTATAATAAGTATGAAAGCTAACCTTTTAGGTTTAGAACACCCTTTAACAAGTATTGGTTTTATGCCTAGAGTAGCCTTGGGAGATATGACTACGTATAATAGCAATGCTACACAGTTTAATCATTTAGGGTTGTATTGGCTAGGGATAGGAGTCTTATTTGTTTTAATAGCTTTTAAAGTTTGGAATAGAGGAATGGTAAAAGGTTTTTCGTATAAAATAAAGCAACTAAAGCAAGGTTATAACTTAACAGAGAGGATATTGCTTTTAAGCTTTTCTTTGTTAGTTATTGGAGCAGGAAGCTTAGTGTTTTACAACACCAATGTTCTTTCAGATTATCATACGAATGATGATAACTTAAATCTTAGTGAAGATTACGAACGTAAGTATAAGCATTATCAAACGTTAGAAAAGCTATATCCAGTTTCTCAAAAAACAGAAGTAGCTATTTTTCCGAAGAAAAGAAAGTATACCGTCAAGGCAAATTATGTGTTAAAAAATAAAAATAATGAAGCAGTATCTAAATTATTAATAACTGAACGAATACCTATAAAACAAATTCATTTAGAAAGAGCTCGTTTATCAACAAAAGATACTATACATGGAGCCTATGTGTTTGAATTTAAAGAGAAAATCCAACCCAACGATTCTGTAGCTTATACTTTTGTTATAGAAAAAGAACTAAAAGGATATGAAGAAGACAAAAGTATTGTTAATAACGGTAGCTATATAACTTTTAGAAATTTTGAGCCTATTATAGGGTATGCTTCTGGATTTGAAATTTTGGATAAAACAGAACGTAAAAAAAGAGGATTACCAGAAAGAGATGAGGATGATAACTCAGATGTGCATATAGCCTTAGAAGACATTAAAATTGAAAAAGTGCGTTTTGAAACAGTTGTTTCTACACATAAAGACCAAATAGCCATAAGTTCAGGAGATTTAATTAAAACTTGGTCAGAAAAAGATAGAAACTATTACCACTACAAATCAAAAGGAAAAATATTACCTATAGTAGCCTATTTTTCTGCAAATTATACAACTAGAAAAGCAATATATAATGGAATCTCTATAGAACAATATTACAACGCTAGTCACGATTTTAATATTGATGAAATAGAGAAAAGTACAAAAGAAACCTTAGCATATTGTCAAGAAAATTTTGGAACGTATAATTTTAAACATGTTCGAATCGCAGAAGTTCCTTCACATTGGGGATTTGGTGGATTTGCACATCCAGGGGTTATTAGTATGACAGAAGATCGTTTATACTTGTCAGATGTTCGTGATGAAAATACCTTTAATTTAGTCGCTAAAAGAACAATTCATGAAGTAGCACATCAATGGTGGGGGCATACATTAATAGCTAAGCCAGTAGCGGGTGGTTCTTTATTAGTAGAAGGATTAGCGAAATATACAGAAGCAGTCGTGTTAGAAAAGATGTACGGAAAAGGTGTTTTATATGAGTTAGCTGAAGATGCACGAAGAAGATATTTTTTAGGAAGAGCATTTGGTGAAAACATTGAACCTCCAATTTATAAAGTATTAGATGAAGAGTATATTTCTTATGGTAAAGCTTATACCGTATTAATGGCATTAAGAGATTTGATAGGAGAGAAGCAAGTAAATAAAATATTAAAAACTATTACACATCGACATAGATTTGAAAGTTCTCCTAAAGCACATACTATAGAATTACTTGAAGAAATATATAAAATTACTCCCAAAGAATATCACCAATTGGTAAATGATTGGTTTAAAAAGGTAATAACTTACGATATAGTTGTAGAAAAAAGTTCGTATAAGGAGTTGCCTGATGGAACCTATGAAGTTATCGCCACAATAAAAGCGAAACGATTTGAAACACTATCAAACGGAGATATTAAAGAAATAGGTATTAACGAGCCTATTAAAATAGGAATCTTTACAACGCATCCGTCGCTTGTAAAGGACAATAATACTGTATTACACTATGAGTCTAAACAATTAAGTAAAGAACGTACTCAAGTTAGATTTATAGTAAACAAAAAACCTAAGTATATAGCGATAGATCCTTATGGAACTAGAAGTGATGAAAATTTAAGAGACAATGTGTTTAGTTTCTAAGAATAGAAAATCGCCTCATTAATTGAGGCGATTTTTAATTAAAATTCTGTTTAAGCATTTAAAAAGCTCTTTAAGTCTTGATAAGAGCTAATTTGTATAGCTTCTTTTTTTCGATCTATTACCGAAGCTATTTGTGGTGGAATTTCAACGTTTACAGCTAAAACATCTTCAACAACATCTAAAAACTTAACAGGGTGTGCAGTTTCTAAGAAAATTCCAAACTCGTTTTGTAACCCATATTCTTTCAACCCTAAATATCCAACAGCTCCGTGTGGATCGGCAATATAACTTGAGTTCTTATAGATGTTTTTCATAGCGTCACAAGTTTCATCATCAGAAAAAGAAAAAGAAGAGAGTACTGATTTTAAAGTATCTAAATCATTATTAAATAATTCTTGAATTCTGATAAAATTACTCGGATTTCCAACATCCATGGCATTAGAAATGGTCGCTTTAGATGGTTTAGGGTGATATTCACCACTTGCTAAATAATTAGGAACCGTATCATTTACATTGGTAGCAGCCACAAAATGTTTGATAGGTAACCCTAGTTTTTGCGCCATAATTCCTGCGCAAATATTTCCGAAATTTCCACTAGGTACTGAAAAAACTACTTCTTTATGTTGTTTATACACTTGTTTATAGGCAAAGAAAAAGTAAAACATTTGGGGCAACCAACGAGCAATATTAATAGAGTTTGCTGAGGTTAGCGTACGATTGATTTCAGCATCTAAAAAAGCAGTTTTAACCATGTCTTGACAATCGTCAAAAACACCATCAACCTCTAAAGCAGTAATGTTTTGTCTTAAAGTAGTCAATTGCTTCTCTTGAATATCACTTACTTTTCCGCTAGGGTAGAGGATGACCACATCTACACCTTTCACTCCTAAAAATCCATTAGCAACAGCACCTCCAGTATCGCCTGAAGTAGCTACCAATACGGTTACTTGTTGATTTTTATCACGATTAAAGTACCCCAAGCAACGTGCCATAAAACGAGCACCTACATCTTTAAAAGCCATGGTAGGTCCGTGAAATAATTCTAGTGTACCGATATTTTCTTCAATAGATACCACAGGAAACTCAAAATTGATGGTTTCTTTGATGATTTTTTGTAAAATGCCTTGCGGAATTTCATCACCTACAAATTGTTTAATGGCTTCGTAAGCAATTTCTTCATTAGAATACTCACCAATATTATCAATAAATTCTTTAGGTAATGGCGTAATATTTTCAGGAAAATACAATCCTCTATCTGGAGCTAATCCGTTTACAACAGCTTTTTCAAAGCTAACGTTAGGTGATGTATGATTGAGACTATAATAGTTCATAATTTTGTGTTTGTTTTTCACTTCGACAACGCTTAGTGAACATTTTATATTAGTTAGTTTCTAAAATTTTAATTCCTTCGGTGTTGATTTTAGAAAGAATCATGTTAAAATCAATTTGTTTGTCTTGATACGTGTTTTGAATAGTTTTATAAACGTTTTCGGCAGTTGCATCTCCTTTACATAAAGTGAAAATTGTAGGGCCAGAACCTGAAATTCCTGCTCCTAAAGCTCCTGCTTTAATTGCTTGTTGTTTTACTTCATCAAAATGAGGAATCAGATGTTTACGAGCAGGTTCAACAATAATATCGGTTAAGGAATCGGCGATTAATTGATAATCGTTGGCATGCAATCCGCTAATCAATCCGCCTACATTTGCCCATTGTGTAACCGCATCTTTTAAAGGAACTTCTTTGGGTAATACAGCTCTGGCATCTTTGGTTTTTACTTCAACTTGAGGATGAATGGCTACCACTCTTAAATCAGCAGGTACAGGAATCTTTACAATACTCAAAGGTTTGTAACTACGCACTAAGGTGAAACCACCATAAATAGCCGCAGAAACATTATCAGCTATCGGAGTTCCGCAAGTGGCTTCTTCTCCTAACATCGCAAACTGTGTTAGCTCAAGAGGAGAGAAGCTATTTCCTAATAACTGATTTACACCAAATGCAGCTCCCGCAGCACTGGCAGCACTACTTCCTAAACCACTTCCAGGAGTATATCCTTTGTGAATGGTGATGTCGATACCAAAATCAACTGGATGCTTTTCTAACATCGCTAGCGCAACCACTCCCGCAGCATTTATTTGTGGGTCAGATGGTAAATCAGCTCCAGTTATTTTTGTGATTTTAACACCTTTGGTAATTGTTTTGGTAAAAGTCATCGTATCACCAACCGTTTCGAGCGCTAAGCCTAAAGCATCAAATCCGCAGGAAACATTGGCAACGGTTGCTGGTGAAAATATTTTTAAATAGTTCATTTTTATATATTATTTCCAATTCGTATTACGTCAGCAAAAATTCCTGAAGCAGTTACTTCAGCCCCCGCACCAGCTCCTTTTATTTGTAGAGGATTTACAGGATATCTATCTGTAAAAAACAATACGATATTGTCGCTTCCTTCTAAATTATAAAAAGGATGATCAAACGGAATGTGCTGCAAGCCAACACTTGCTTTTCCATCATTAAATTCAGCAACATATTTTAAACGACAATTTTTGTCAGCAGCTTCTTTGTATACTTGTTGAAAATGGCTTTCAAACTCGGTTAAAGAAGCATAAAAATCATCATTATTGGTAGTTTCTAAACTCTTTTTAGGTAAAAACGAATTGTTTTCAATATCAGAAAGTTCCAAATCATAACCACTCTCACGTGCAAGAATTAATATTTTTCTGGCTACATCCACACCACTTAAATCAATTTTAGGATCCGGTTCGGTATATCCTTGTTCTTGTGCTTGTCGTACCACATCGTGAAATGAAGTATTCTCATTAAAATTATTGAACACAAAGTTTAGAGAACCTGATAACACGGCTTGTATTTTATGTACTCGATCACCAGAAGCAATTAAGTTTTTAAGCGTATCAATAATAGGCAAACCAGCCCCAACATTGGTTTCAAACAAAAATGGAACGCTGTACTTTCGAGAGATGTGCTTTAACTTTTTATAATTGTCTAATTCAGAAGCACAGGCTATTTTATTACAAGTAACCACCCCAATATTGTTGGCTAAATAGTGTTCGTATATTTCAGAAACTTTCTGATTAGCCGTATTGTCAATAAAAACCGAATTACGAAGGTTTAACGCTTTTGTTCTTTCAAAAAATCGCTCTAAAGTACTTGTTTCTCCTTTTTGTAATTGTTCTTTCCACGATTTTAAGCTGATACCACCTTCATCAAAAACCATTTGTTTTGAATTGGAAATCCCTATAACACGTACATTCAGTTTTAACTGTTCTTTTAAGTATTTCTTCTGCTGATGTATTTGCGCTAAAAAGCGTTCCCCAACATTTCCTACACCCGTAACAAACAAGTTTAATTGTTTTACTTTTTCTTCAAAAAACTGTTCATGTAGGGTATTCAATGCTTTTTTGGCATCAGAACTGTCGATAACCGCAGAAATGTTCTTCTCTGAAGCACCTTGAGCAATAGCACGAATATTCACGTTGTTTTTGCCTAAAGAGCTGAACATTTGTCCGCTTAAACCTTGGTGATTTCTCATTTTATCACCTACCAAAGCAATAATTGCCAAGCCTTGTTCTACAATAATCGGATCTATTTTATGACGTTCTATTTCAAAAGCAAAGGCTTCGTTAATTTTTAAGGTTGCTTTTTCAGCATCTTCATCATAAATACCTACACAAATAGAGTGTTCAGACGAAGCTTGTGTAATTAATACCACATTGATATTGTGTGTAGATAAAGTTTCAAACAAACGTTTAGAAATGCCAGAAACGCCCACCATGCCACTTCCTTCTAAAGTTAGCAATGTAATATTCTCGATATGAGAAATTCCTTTTACAGGTTTTCCGTTTTCGGTAATTTTTGAAATGAGTGTTCCAACATTTTCGGGTTCAAAGGTGTTTTTTATTCGAATAGGAATTTCCTTTTCCAACACCGGTTGAATCGTAGGAGGGTAGATAACCTTTGCCCCAAAATGTGATAATTCCATAGCTTCTTGATACGAAATATGAGGAATAGGAAATGCCTGTTTTACCATATGCGGATTCGCAGTGTACATTCCACTAACATCTGTCCATATTTGTAATTCATTAGCATTGACAGCAGCGGCATAAATAGCCGCAGAATAATCGGAACCTCCACGTCCTAAAGTAGTTGATTTCCCTTCTTTTGTACGAGCTATAAATCCAGGTAACAAAGTTACTTGATGCTTATTATTTTCAAAATAGGCTTTACAATTGGAGTTGGTTAGTTGAAAATCAACTTGTGCTTTATCAAAAGCGTTGGAAGTAATGATCAATTCTCTACTGTCTTTATATACTACATCTAATTGCTTACTAGCTATGCTTGCAATAATGTATGAAGATAACAATTCACCAAAACCACTAATAGTAGCTAGCGTTTTAGGTGTAATTTCGTTTAGTAACAAACAACCTTCTAACAAGGTTTTTAATTGTTTAAAAAGGGATGCTATATAGGTTTTAACTTCTTCTTGTTGATTTTCAGGAACTAATTTTTCAATTACTTCAAAATGTACTAATTCAACTTCTTTATAGTTTTCAAGATAGTTAGCATTGTTTTGAGCAGCTTGTTCTGCCGAAGCTATGAGTTTATTCGTTGTTTTTCCAAAAGCAGAAACCACCACAATAAGTGGACTGTTAACAGACGCATTGGCAATGATTTGTACTACTTTTTCTATGTTTTGAGGGTTGGCTACTGAGGAACCACCAAATTTTAAAACGTTCATTTTAAAATGAATAATAAATTAAAAATAAGATTTTTTAAGCTATTTATCTGTTTTCAAGTCTTTTGAAAAAATAAATATATACGGAAATGATATGTAGAAAAATAACCCCTAAAGGGTTGTAATAATAATTGTAGTTGTTGTGCCAACAAAAGAAGCCGTAGTTACAGCTGGAATAGAAATGATATGTCTTTTGTTGTTAAACATTGAGCCAAATGTATACATTATGTTCTAAAAAACAAGAAAAGTTGTTGTTTTTTGTAAAAAAAATATTTGGATAGTACACATAACATAATCTTTTTGCTAAAAAAATAAGAAGAATAACATCAGCGACCCATGCGTGGTGTCTTCGGAGCATGCCATGATATTAGCGACCCATGCCGTGGTGTCTTCGGAGCATGCCGTGATATTAGCGACCCATGCTGTGGTGTCTTCGGAGCACGCCGTAATATCAGCGACCCGTGCCGTGATATCAGCGACCCATGCCGTGGTGTTAACGGAGCATGCCGTGATATCAGCGACCCATGCCGTGGTGTTAACGGAGCATGCCGTGATAGTAGCGACCCATGCCGTAGTGTCTTCGGAGCACGCCGTGATAGTAGCGACCCGTGCCGTAGTGTCTTCGGAGTATGCCGTGATATCAGCGACTCAATAACGGGAGTATTCAATAAAGTGTGTCAACTTGGTTTTTGATTTTCTAAATAAGGTATCAGAGATTGTTAATAACAACTAAAACTACTTTTAGTATCTAAATAGTTGAGCTTATGGTATTCCGTAAGAAAATTTAATTATTATTAGTAAGTTCGTAAAAGTATAAACAACTATAAAACTATCAAAACAGGTGTATAACGATATATTTTACATCTATATAAACAAGTTAGTTACAATTAGGAAAAACAAAATTATAATTGAAATATACTTACAAAAATCCCTTAAGCATTACTAGTCAATTTAGCTTTTGCGGATTACCCTTTCGATTAGATACTTATGCTGGTTGCGCCATAGGTTGCAGGTATTGTTTCGCGAGAATAAGAGGAGGAAATATTGAATCTAAAAAAATTAAACTAGCAAATCCTGAATCAATTATTACTCGATTTAAAAATGGAATAAAAAATGAAAATTCTGGAATTATTTCGGAATTCATAAAAAATAGAAAGCCAGTACACTTTGGTGGAATGAGTGATCCCTTTCAATCCATTGAGAAAATTTATGGTTCTTCTTATAAAGTTCTAAAATATCTAAAAACTATTGATTATCCAGTTGTTATAAGTACTAAATCCGATTTAATTGGAACTGATAAATATTTAGATTTATTTAAAAACTATAAAAGCCTAGTAATACAAGTTTCAATTTCTACTCTTGACTCTGCTAACTCAAAAATTTTAGAACCTAATTCTCCTAACCCTAAAAAACTTCTTGACTGCATTAGTCTTTTACAACAAAACCAAATTAATGTTACTTTAAGATGGCAACCCTTCATATTAGAAGTTAGTGATGATATCAATTATTTTGTTGAACAAATAATTAAAACAGATATTAAACACATAGGATTTGAACATTTAAAATTACCTATTGAAAAAAACTCTGATATTGAAGAAAAATTTAAAAATATAACAGGAAAAAGTATTTATAAAACTTATAAGGAAAAAGGTGCTATAATAAATGGAAGAGAATACATTCTACCAATTGAAGAAAAAATAAAAAATATTAATAAGTTAAAAGATGCACTAAAAGACACAAATATAAGTATAGGGCTTGCAGATAATGAATTTCAATATCTTTCAACCTACAATTGTTGTTGTAGTGGTGTAGATATTTTTGAAGGTTTTGAGAATTGGTATAAACCACAAATATCTTATGCTATTCGTAAATCATACTTAAATAATGAAAATGAAATTAGGCTAGATAGTATTGAAGATGAATGGAACTCAAAAGGTTCTATTGATAAATATGTGAATTCAAAAAGTAGAATTCAAAAAAATGAAAATTCAAATACTATGTTTGACTATATTAAATCAAGATGGAATGATTTAAATTCTTCTTTCAATCCATCTAAATATTATAATGTAGAATATGCCAATAAGATAGATTCGAATGGAAATAAAATTTTTAAATTTGGTAAAGAAAATATATAGTATGATGAAGGATAAAATATTAAACTGGCAATGGTTTAGAGACTTTTTCAGTATTACAATTTTCAAGTACTTTGTTACTTGGTTTGCATTAGTTCCAATTTTTGCAAAACTATCAGAACACTTGCCAAAAGAAATTAAAATTCAATTAAGTCAATGTGAAACTTATACTGTTAATCTTGCGTTACCGTTTAAATGGGAAATATTATGGGTTTCATCTCTTTCATTTGTTATAGCTTATATACTGTATTTAATTTTTGCACCAACTTTTGTAAGAAGATATTTCTCATTAAAAGATTACAAAGAGTATGAACATTCACCTCGATGGATAGTTTGGGAATCTCAAAAACTTATAAAAAGTAAGTATGTAGATATCGATAAATTTGTAGGAAGGATGGCAAAAAAAGAATATATTAAAAAGACTAATGATATATCAGGATTTAAGGACAAAGAAGTTATTGTTGAGAATAAACAAACTTATTTGATGTTTAAACATAATGATGAAGAATATAAATTTTCAATGCCTATATTAACGGACAATAAAGAAAATGAGCCACTAACCGAAATTGCAGTTAGAGAAATTTTTTGGGAAGTTTTTGCTAGATTTTCAGCATCAAAATTAGGTATTAGATTTGCTATTCAAATATTACTAATAATCTCTTTAATAACATTTGCTATTCCATTTATAGAAAGTATTATTTCTGGATTTCAATATTTATTAAAATAACTGTAGCTAACAATGGCTATAAGTAATTGCTTGTTCTCGCCTACTTACGAAAAATTCTCATGGATTTTCAATTTGGTGTGTACTTACAAATTTAAAAAGATTATAAATTACGCGAATATTTATAATCTAAGCTGTTAGGTAATTTAACTAAACTATGATTATACGAAAAGAAATAAAAAATGATAATGAACTTTATTTGTATTTTAATGGGAAATTAATTTACAAAAGGTGGTTGAATTTAGGTTACGGAAAAGTTTTTGATACACACGCTTTTGGAAAATACACTGATTATAGTATAACAGATTTTGATTTAGAAGGAACACCTGAATTAATTCATGTAAAAGCAAAACTAAAGTTAATATCTACAGAAGAGGGTGGTCGAAAAACAGGGATTAAAAGCGGATATCGACCTAATCATGTTTTTGAATATCAATCAAACGGACAGTTTAAGTATTCATACGTGGGAGATATTCAATTTGACGAAAATGAATTGATTTTACCAGGAGAAACTAAAGAAGTTTTGATTAGATTTTTATCAAAACAACCAATAGACGAATACATGAATATAGGAAGAAAATGGTGGATTCACGAGGGGCCAAACAAAATAGGAGAAGCAGAAGCAATTGAAATTCAATTTCCAATAAATGAATAGAAAATTACTTACAACGATATAAGAAGCTGTTGAGTCAAACTTTACTATAGTTTATACAGCTCACTTACAATAAGATCACACCTTTTTTTAAGTTCTTTATCAGAAATAGTTAGTGGAGGTGTGATACGAATGGCTCTTCCTTCGAAAAGGAGCCAGAATACAATCAATTAAAGCTAAATAAAAACGTGTTTCTTAGGTGTGTAATACAAAGAAGTTAATCAAAATATTTATAAATTCGTTTTGAAACCTGTATTGGAACACTGTTTTTATATTTTATACGTTCTTTCCAATTTTCATTTCTGTCATATTTGTATTTATAAGTGTTTTTTTTATAAATTTTATTTCCTGTGTAAGAACTAAAAATTTCTGCTATTACATTGTCTTTATCATCGTAAGAATAAGTAATTGTTTTATTTAAATCTTTATCCTCGCACCAATATTTTTGTTCTACAACATTATTTTTTCTATCATATTTAAAAGTGTTTTTAGAATGTTCTTTTCCATTATAAACGTGGTTTTCTTCTATTAAATTATTTTCACTATCATAGGTATAAGATATTGTTTCTTTTAAATTTTTTTTGCCCAAATATTCTTTTGCCTTTATCAAATAACCTTTTGTATTATAAGTATAAATCCATTTTTTATGCACATATTCACCATCATCTGCTTCAGGAAAAAACTCTCTAATTTCATATAGTTTAATTTCTGTTTGATTGCCTGTTTTTTTGTAAACGTATTTTGAAGTAATACATTTTTCTGGAAGTTGAATATTAATTTCGCACTCTCTAAATTTTATTTGATTTCCTTGTTTGTCATAATTAAATGTCCACTGGCGATATGGAACTTTAGATGAATAACGGTGAAAAAATATTTCCGTTAAGCTTCCTTGTTTATTAAATACAAATTTCTCTTTTCCTGATGAATAAGTTTTCTCTAGAGATTGAATAATATTTCCATTTTTTTTTATTGCTACATTACTAGTTTCTGTATAAGACTTAACATGTTTTTTTAAATTTTCTTTTTTCCAATTGGTATTTCTAGTGTGTAATTCTTGTGAATAAGAAATATTACTAGACAGTAAATATAACAGTAAAAATTGTGTAATTAATGTTCTCATTTTTTAGGTTTATTATGCTCAACTAATCTATGAATTGAGTTTTATTATACAACTCTTTAAATTTTACTAAGACAATTTTTTAGGTTACTATAATTTTAGTATACTATTTATTGGTTTCTATTTTTCTTTTTCTAAATAAGCTTTGTATTCAGGTAACTCTTTATAATTTTTAGGACGTATGGCATAAAAACCAGCAAAGGATTTATCAGGATAAGTTTGTCTTGGTAATTGTTCTATAAAAAAAACTTCGTCGCTACCACCTAATTCTTTAGGTATTTGATATATATTCATATCAGCATTAAACCCCATGGCACCATAACGTCTAAATTTTAAGATATCACCTTGTGGTAAATGTAATTCGAACATGTAATAACCAGAAGAAAAACTAATAGGGTTTAAACCACTACTTTTTTGTTTGTCCATTTCTACATATTCAGCTAATTGTAGGGTTTTGTTTTCTAATAAGTTATCAAAGACCTCAGGAATTTTTACCATGCGTACTTCTTCAGGAGCTATTTTGGAAGGATATTGTTTTTTTATATCAATATTTAACTCCTTTGCTTTTTTATAAGTTTGAATTAAATACCACTTTTCTTTGATTTTAAAATAATAATCATATGAGTCAATATGTACATATGAGGCATCTAAATATAGTTCTTTGAACTTTTGTAACCATTCTCTTTTTTCTACATTTTTGAAATTATAATCTAAAGGATCTTTAATTTCTTTATTTAAAAAAGGGTCTATATATTTATTTAAAGTAGTATCATTATTAATGAGCCAGTTTCCATATGTTTTATACCCAGACATAGTACCATCTATTAGTGTTTCAGAAGATAAACCTGTGCCTAATAGGTTTCCGAAAAAATCTACTTTTATTCTTTTAGACTTTTCTTTTTCTTTACCTATTACAGATAAAAATAGTTGTTTTTGTTCAGCTAATTTCTCTTCACTTATAGAGTGTTCATTAAACAACGTAATTACATCATAATTTTCTGTTCCTTGATGCTTATGTAAATCTTGATATTCTGTATATTCCTTTTCCATTTTTTGTATAGCTTTTTTCTTTTTTAAATAATTACAACTAGTTAACAGAAGCAAACAAATAGCACTAATTTTTATTTTTACTTTCATCATATAACTTAGATTCATAACTTTTCTTTTTGTGTACGTATGCTTTGATAACATTATTTATATATTCTGTGTCAGCAATAGAAGAATCAATAAGTTTATCTTTTAGTTCTTCAACTTTCTTTTTTTCTTGTTTTCGTTTTTCTTCATCTGTAAGCTCTTTTCCAAGTTCTACTTTATATTTCATTCTATAGAATTTATCTTTTCCAGCATTTTTTATACGTTCAAATATAGAAGTATTACCGTACTGGTCATTAAAACTACCACTTTTGTCTTGTAATAATTTTGTGTGTAAAATATGTCCCACAGGAGCAAAGTGAGCATATAAATCAGCACTTTGTAGGGGAGCGTATTGTAGTAGCATATTTTGATAAGTTACATAGGCTAAATTATATAGAATGATAGCATACTTTTCGTCGCTAGAATACCTCCATTTACGAGTTAAATGTTTTGGTATTTTAATAGGAGTTTTAAAATGTCCTTCAAACAAATTAGTAAGGTTAGTTTTAATCGTTTTGTTTTTATAATTAGCAATTAGTTTTTTGTATAACGCTATTTTTTTATGATTGTTTTCTATAAACGTATAAGTCCCAATTAAAAGATCACCAACAGCGTCTGCGGTAAATTTATGGTTAGTATACTCTTGATAGCTTGATTTAGCTAGTTTAAAGGCATTCATAGCTACACCCCAACGTATGGCTACTCTACTATAACCTTTCCAATGTACACCGTGCATTTGTTGATTTATAGTGGGGGAGTCTAACTTTTCTATAGCATCGTAATCGTAACGTTCTTCAGCTACATAAGGAGGAATAACTACATAGCCACTTTCAGCTCCATACATAGACAAATCAATGATTTTTTTATTTTGTTGTGTTTGGTAATATGAAGGAATACTATCTTGTTTATGAAAATATTCAGCACTAAATAACGTTTTATCCCTTTTAGGGTGGCAGGCACTTTTTATTTCTGGTATATCTCCATCTATAGTTACTAAATCACCTCTGTCGTTTGGAAAAGTAAATTGTAGAGCTCTACTTTTATAAGCGTTCCAATCGTAACAAATAGCTTTTACATGTTCAAATAAACCTCGTTTGTTAAAAACCTTTTTATATTTAGGACTATATAATTCAGAAATTGCACTTAAAAATTTATGCCCGCTATCTTCATTTTTTCCTCTAAGTACAGCATTTTTGTAAACCATGTACTCTTGTGTTTTTTTCTTAATAAGACTATCGTAGTTTTTCCCATATAACCCTTTAGGTTGATGCACTCCTAAAAAAATGGTATTTATGGCTACTTTATCCCATCCCATTTCATTAGCAAGTTTTATAATCCCTAGTTTTACACCAGCAGCCATACAAGCACCTTGACTATGACCAACAATAGTTACGGGTTTATAATGAGGTGAGTGGCTTTCTATTTCGGGTTTTTCTTCTTTTTTAGCATCAACTTTTTCTTTTTTGATGAGCTTCCAATTATAACGAGCCCATTCATAGCCTAAAGCAATACCATGATCAACTCTATGTGCTCCGCTACTTCCTAGCCCATGTGAACCATTTATGTAGTGCACTCTACCATCTGCATTAAAGTATTTGGCGTAGGTTTCTGTAGCTTTGTAGTCATTAGCGATATCATTCCAGTAACCATAATATTTACTTTCGGGAGTTTTAAAAATTAACGTATTAGGGTTTCTAAACTTTTCTTCAACTATTTTTCTAAATTTACTTTTGTGCAGGTCTTTTTCACGTTGTTCGGCAGTATAATAATCATCATGATCTGTACGTTTGTATTCATTAGTATTTTCACCTCTTGAGGTAAACCAACCAGGTTTATCAGGGTTTAAATCCATTATAGCATTCCAGTGTGACTCGCTGTTTGTTTTAAAGTCGCTTAAATAACCATTTATAAAAATAATTTCACCTTGTAATTTTGGGAGTTCTTTTTCTTTTTTTTCTTGCTCTTGTTGTTCAGCAAGTTCTTTTATTTTTTGTTGATTGGCTTCAGCTTGTTTAAGCATTTTTGTGTTACCAGTAAAAGCTGCCCCAATTCTATCTTTAAAACTAATATCAGGAAATGGAATTTGATCAATAGGCATCACTACAGTTGATTGCGGTAAGCTACTACTAACAAGAACATTATTCTCTCCAGAAGTAATAGCTCCCCCATGTGCAGTCATATCACCTATACATGCTATAGGTTTACCATTAGCAAGAATACTTGGGTTTCCAGTGACTATAGTATCTATACCTGCGTTACATGTACACATGCTACCAATAGTTGCCACAGGTTTACCGTTAATTAAAATATTTTGCTCTCCTTGGGTAACAGGTCCTCCAACATGAGGTGTAGACCCACTACACATTGGACATTGGTGATTACTACCTAGAGTTACAACTGGTTTTTTAGACATAGCTTTTTTATTTTTCGCGAACTAAAATAATAAAAAAGTGTTAATTATCAGTGTTTTATGGTTTTTTTGAGTGAGATTATTTGTTGTACCAACAAAAGAAGCCGGAGTTACAGCTAGAAAAGGAATGATATATCTTTTGTTGTTTAACATTGAATTAAGTGCATAAATTATGTTATAAAAAACAATGAAAATACCTTTAGCTTATATCCCAAGAAAAAAATAATAACATAGTAGTGAAAAGCATTAACTAATCGTGCCGTGATAGTAGCAACTCATGCCGTAGTATCAGCGACCCGTGCCGTGGTGTTAACGGAGCATGCCGTGATATCAGCGACCCGTGCCGTGGTGTTAACGGAGCATGCCGTGATATCAGCGACCCGTGCCGTGGTGTCTTCGGAGCATGCCGTGATATTAGCGACCCGTGCCGTAGTGTTAACGGAGCATGCCGTGATATCAGCGACCCATGCCGTGGGAGTATTCAATAAAGTGTGTCAACTTGTTTAAAGTTCCTTCTATTACTGAAGAGACAAGACAGCCCTATTAGACTTCGTTTGCAATCCCGATAAAAAAGGGCAACTTTTTTATCTTATTTCTTTATATTTGAAGGTGTTAATAAAATTGCTAAAAGTTCCGCATATCCTACCGTAAAAGGAATATATAAGTAATTTTATTACGCATATAGACTAAGTTAGCCACAAGCTGAAAAAAACATACATATGACGACAATTGAAGTAAGGAATAAAATTACTGAATCGAAAGAACCTAATTGGTTTAATTCGATTGAGATTACAATTCAATATCCTCACATCAATTTTTTACAGAAATTTGAGGGATTTAGTTCAATTCATAAATTTATTTGTCAACAAATAGAAGGTTGGGAAAAACTTGGAACAATCCCAAGAGAATTGAATACATCCAAACAACATTTTACCAATTTAAAAAACCGATTAGATAACTTTATCAGTAATTATCATCAACAGCCAGAAAGCACTTTAAACAATTATTGGCGTAACGAGATAAAACAATTACAAAGTAATAGTCACTTTTTTACTTACGATTCACCTGTAACTGACTTCCTAGTTGAACTTCAAGGAAAATTTCCAAACTATGTTGTAGGAGCATATCATTACATTATTGGTCAATACAATTTTAACACAAAAGACAATTTTACTGGAGGGTTATTGGCTTACGAATTTCAACTAAAAGACCATACCGAAATAGTCAATAGAAGGAATAAGGAAAAATCATCTATTAGTAGAATCAGAAATGATTTTAGAAATCAACTTTCAGAATCTGAAAAACAACTAACTGAACATTTAGCCAATGCAAATCAAGACTATGAAAGTTATGTTAAGCAAATAGATGATTTAAAAAAGGAAAAGGAAGAGCTTTTTGAGGAATGGTATGGTAAAGCACAAACGAGCTTCAATACTTTTGACTCAGATTCTAAAGAAAAACTTTCAAATTTAGAGGAAACATATTTTAGAAAGTTACAACTTTCTAAACCTGCAAGATACTGGCAACGGAAATCAACGAAATACTATACAGATGCTAATAAAATGAAAGGAATTTTGTTGTGGGTAGTTGGTCTTTCATCACTTTTCCTTGCCTTAATTTTAATAATTTCCCCTAAATGGATTTTCGAAACAGTATTTTCTGAAAATAAAGCTGCAATAATTAGATGGTCGCTTGTATTCATAACGCTTATTTCACTTATAGCATTTACGGTCAGAGCAATTACTAAAGTTATGTTCAGTTCATTTCACTTGGCAAGAGATGCAGAAGAAAGACATACTTTAACCTTTTTCTATTTGTCTTTGCTTGCCGAGAAAGATTCTACAATTAATGATGAAGATAGAAAATTGATTTTGCAATCTTTATTTAGTAGAGCTGAAACAGGTTTATTAAAAGATGATTCAGGTCCAACCATGCCGAATGATTTCATCGGAAAAATTATGAATAAATAAAACCCGTTGCCAACACGGTGTATAATTTATTGCTCATTTTTACACAATAATAATTTTAGGGTGTTAAATTATTGATAAACTACAACTTATCCAATTCGCTCAATATAAGATTACATCCTTTTTTAATTCTTCATCAGAAATGGTGAGTGGAGGGGTAATGTAAGCTTCCTCTAAAACCGAACTCTGTTTTAAATTAGAATAATAATCTTAACTTTAAACAGTATTATCAGAAAAAGTAAATTTTTACCCCAACAAGCTGCACAGATTTTAAAAGAATTCGACAACGGCAAGAGTGCTGACTAGATAAGTCGTAATCACGACGTAAGTACTGCTGCATTTTACAAATAGCGTTCAAAAGGTATTAAACCATACTTGGAGTATGGATTTTGTAACTGACGTCTTAGAAAACAAAAGAATACATCATATAGAATTTAAACATATACAACCTAGAAAACCAACTTAAAAGTGCTTTTATAGAACGTTTCAATGGTGCTTACAGGCGTGGAGTTTTAAACAAGTATGTACCTCTGAAGTTAACCCAAGAGGTGTTAGAAAGCAAAAAAATGTATTTTTGGAAAATTAAACAGGTTTAATCTAGGGAAGCTTACATTACATGCCTTAAATAAAGAATACGGCGAGGCTTTTGTTAAAAAAGATAATTTTACAGAAAAAAACACGATCTATAATTGGTCTTTAGATGACAGATTAATAGCTCTTAGTTTTAAAGAAGGTATAATGAACTTTGCAAGCAAGAAAAAAACTTGAACATATAAAATTAACACCACCCTAAAGCAACATTCATGCATATTACAATTAATAACACACAATTTAATAAAGAAGACTTAATTGAATTAATATCTAAAAGTAAATTAAAGGCAATTAAACATATTACATCAAAAACCAATATTGGCTTAAAAGACGCCCATAGTATTGTTGAAAATTTGAATGATAACCCTAACTACTATGATCATCAAGTATTAGATATTGCCGAAAAAGATTTTTCTGCAGAAGAAACCATCACTATTAACGAAGAACCAACGTTCATTATAAATAAAAATTTAACTACCAATAAAGATGCCTTCACATTTAAATCTGACAATAAATTAGCCCAAATAAAACAAATTAAGGAAAGTTTAAATGTCGATTTAAAAACGGCACAGAAAATTGTAGAGGAGTTACATGAGAAAATGGGTGGTAACGGTAAGGCTGAAATAAATTTTACGCAGGAATATGCTAGTAAAAAAGAAATTTCTTCAGCTAATAGTAAAGATAGATTTAATAGTAATAATACCCCACAAAAAAAGACTGCTTCACATATTATAAAAAACAATAATAGTACTAAAAAATGGATATATTTAATAGTGCTATTAATTGCTGTTCTACTTTTCTATATCTTAAAAACTAATTCAAATATACTCGCTATGTAGTTAAAACTCATTTTGGTTATAACTAAAAACAAATTAAAAATGACAAACAAAATATTTGCTTTACTATCAATTATAATACTTAGCACTGTTAATGGCTTTGCACAAGAAAACTTAAAAGACTATTACTATCCAATAGGCACAAAAAAAACTGTGAAAATTTATAAATATGTTCACACCAATAACCCTGAATATATTGAGTATAAAAAAGTAACTATTAACCCAAAAGAAAATACCGTACTAACAGAATCTTACTCATATAATTTATGGCGTTACAATAGCATTAAAGAAAAACTTAATAGTCAAGGTTCTATAATTACGCATTATACTGACTTTTATAAATATAAATCTGGCGACACCTTACGGGTTGAAACAACAATAACTGATAATGATGTTTATAAATGGAAAAATGATGATACTGCCTATAAATATACCTTAGAATATGAAGATCCAAGAAACGGAAAAACAAAATTTGAAAAAGAACGAATAAAAATACGTTTGAGTAAAGTAAATATTGCAGAAACAGTATACAAAACTGTAGAATTTTTAGATCAATACTCTATATATTATCGTGATCAAGGTAGACATATAGGCTATCACAATGATACGTATTACGCTAAGGGTGTTGGAATTGTAAAATATGTAGAAAGCCGTATGGTCAAGGATAATGGCGAGTATACCTCTATTAAAAACGAATTTGAATTAACTGAAATCATCTCAGAAAAGGAGTTTAAGAGCCTTATTGAAAACGCTAAAAGGGAATAATATTTTAAAACCAAATGCTAAGCATAATTAATAAATGTATAACCTACATTTTTTATATTTAACAATCTAAAAATTTTAAATTCGGCTTTAAACAATTAAAATAAACTATATAAGTTTGAATTTGTATTAACTCAAAAAGCTACTGTCTTTTTCCAAAAGTATTATATATAAAAGCCTTAACAACCTTAAAAATGAGTATAAAAAAGCTATTAGCAATTTCTTTACTACTAATATTTACAGCCAGTTTAATGATATATGTTAAACTAAGCTATTTTTTTTGGAGTTCAAAGTTTGATCATCTATTTAACCTAAGTATAGTCATATTCTTAATTGCTACACTATTGGCTTTAATAGCTTGCATACAATCTTCAATACAACTTTATAAAACTCAAAAATTTGAATGGTCTTGGCTCTTTAGTACTATATTAGCCATTTCATTTATTACTGCTTTTGTATACTATTTTAATTAATAAATAAGGAGTAATAGATTAGTTAAAAACAACAATACCTACATTATGAAAATACTTTTAACATGTTTATTTTTAGTGACAACTATTTGTAACGCCCAAAAAAATATTATGAACAGAACTGGTTTAACCGATTTAGAAAAATTGAATTTAAAAGGAAACGTAAAGAAAGTGAAAACCTTAAGACAAGTAATAGATAAGGACGAATTTCCTATTCTTTTTAAAGAAAAGGAGTTTAATGGAAAAGGATTTTTATTGAAAGAAGTAATTTATGACCGTGGTGAGGTTTATAGTACAACAACATATGATTATGTAAATAATAAATTAAATACTGAAATTGAAACTACACAGACACCAAATGGGTATGTGGAAACAAAAAAATATAATTACAAAGATAACGAAATAGAAGTCAAGGTTTTTGAAGATGATGAATTGATAGGAATATTCACTAAAAAAACAGATAAAAACGATAGAATTGTATACTCAAAAGATAATAACTATTTGTTTAATTCATATTGTGAAAAAACTTATACCTATAACCAAAATAACAATCTAATTTCTATAACCGAAGATTGCTATAATGAAGATGGTAAAAACTACAGCAACAATATAAGTTATGATTATAAAGATGCATTATTAGTAAAAATGAAGCACTCTAATACTATAAAAAATGATAACGTAGGCTTTACAGAACACTATAGCTACGACAACTTAAATCAATGTACTGAAATAACTGTTACTGTAAACAACAAATTAGATAGTAAAGAAACTAAAGCGTATAAAAATGGTCTATTAACAGAACATCACTTTTTTGAGAAAGAAAAAGAGGTAAAAACTATAAAATACGAGTATGACCAAAGAGGAAATAAAACTAAAGAATTACTTACAGAAATATTTAGTGGGGCAACTATAACAACTGTTTTTACTTTTGAAATAACATATTACAACTAGTAAATTGTAAATAAAAATACTAGAAGTTTAATTAAAGTATTATTTTATTGATTAAAATTACAAGACAAATAGATAAAGTTTTGTGTTAATTAGAAAAGCTAAAGAAGTAAAGTAAGAGTTTAACAACAACGTAATTGAATAAACTTTTTAGAATTCTAATTAACACAAAACATTGCCTAATTTAAACTATATATAATTTATAGCTAGTTATTAACTAAGTCATTTTTTTAATTTAATAATTTGTTTATTAAAGTGTTATGAGATGTTTTGAAAAATATGAGCTAGGAATATTTTTCAATGACAGAATCTCCCCAATCAGCAATAGACTTAATTAACGGAATTAAAGTTTTGCCAAAGTCAGTTAATGAATATTCAACTTTTAAAGGAGGTTTAGAGGTATAAACCTTTCTTTTAATTATTCCATCCTCTTCCAAAGTCTTTAACTGTAAGCTTAAAGTTCGTTCGGTTACAGATGGCATTTCCTTTCTTAACTCATTATAACGTAAAGTCTTATCTATTAAGTGGTATAAAATTACTGTTTTCCATTTTCCGCCAATAATTCCCATTGTAAGGCTTGCACAGCAAGGATATTCTCTTCCATTAAATTTATGCATGAAACATTTTATTAATTATATTACAAAATTACAAAACTATAATTAATTATGAAACTATACTATTTATAGTTTTGGTGTGTTGTTTGAAAAGTTGTTAATTAATTGTTTATTCCTGTTGTTAGTATTTTGATTTTTAGGTTGTTATTATGACATTTAACTACTGTATTTAATTTTGTTACTATAAAATTAATAGTTATATAAAAACAAAATAAAAATGTATTAAAAAACTAAGAAGTTCTAACTTAGGAAAGCTAACAAAAGGAAAAGGAGCTATGGCTTATATCAAAATTGATAATGAATCCTATTTAATAAAAACTAATAATTAAAGCTTTTGATAAAAGTGAACATCCAATTAATGTAGATGTTTCTAATATTTTTTGGCTAGTCTATACCAAAAAAGATGGATTTCAGCTAATAATATAGTTGTTTAAAGTTTCTACTTATTAATAATTAATTCTTGGGTGTTTAACTTTTAGTGAGCTACAATTTATCCAATTCACTCAATATAAGATTACACCCTTTTTTTAGTTCTTCATCAGAAATGGTTAGAGGAGGCGTAATACGAATGGCTTTACCTTCAAAAAGTAACCAGAATAAAATTAGCCCTTTATTTAAACAGTTTAAAATAACTTGTGAGGTTGCTTCAGGAGTATCTACTAATAAAGCAATCATCAATCCTTTTCCTCTAATTTCTTTGACAGTAGGATGATTCTTAAAGGCATCGCGAATAATTTTTTCTTTTCGTAAGGCCTCTTCCATTAAGTTAGAGGAAGTGATTTCTTGTACGGTCGCCAATCCAGCACTCGCAATTACAGGATGGCCGCCAAACGTAGTAATATGTCCTAATTTCGGATGCTCTTTTAAACAGTTCATTACTTCAAAAGAAGCAATAAAAGCGCCAATTGGCATTCCGCCACCTAAACCTTTACCCGTAATAATAATATCTGGAGTGACGTTGTAATTTTCAAATCCCCAAAATTTTCCTGTACGTCCAATTCCTGATTGAATTTCATCTAAAATTAACAAGGCGCCAACTTCTTCACAGCGTTGTTTTACTTTTGCTAAATAATCATTTTTAGGTTCGATAAATCCTGCACCTCCTTGGATGGTTTCTAGTATAACACCAGCTGTTTTAGAGGTGATTTTTTCTAAATCTACTTCGTTGTTGTATTCAATAAACTTACTTCCTGGAACTAACGGACGAAATGCTCGGTTTTGTTGTTCAGCACCGCAAACACTCATAGCACCTTGTGTATTTCCATGATACGCATTTTTAGCGGCAACAATTTCACTTCTGCCTGTAAAACGTTTGGCTAATTTTAGAGCACCTTCAGTAGCTTCGGTACCTGAGTTTACTAGATAAACAGATGATAGGCTAGGAGGTAAGGTAGCAGCCAAAGCTTTGCACAATTCTAATTGTGGTTTTTGAATAAATTCTCCATACACCATTACATGTGTATACTGCTCTAATTGATTTTTTATAGCTTCATTTACCTTAGGGTGGTTATGTCCTAAACTATTTGCAGAAACTCCTGCAACAAAATCTAACATCGCTTTTCCGTTGCTATTATAAATATAACTTCCTTTGGCGTGTGAAATTTCAATAGCTAAAGGATGTGGGGTTGTTTGTCCTTGGTATTTAAAAAAATCGTCTTTCACAGAAATTATTTTAATTTTTTAAGATTAAGCTTTTTTTGTTCTTTCTTATTTTTTGAAGTTTCTTCGATAAACATTTCCTTAGCTTCTTTTACAACATCAGGTTGTTTTTTTCTTTTTGAAGGAACAGTAGAAGTAGCGTCTTTTATAAAAATATCTTCCACAGTTAAGGGTTGTTCATCTCCTCGCCATAAAAAGCCTTTGAATTTTTTTTCGTCAGAAGGGAATTCAGAAGGAGGAAAAGTTTTTCCTTCAGATTTTTTAAAGTATTTAGTTTGTATTATTTCTCCATCTTCTAAAATAAACTCAATATCACTTGCTATTTCTTTGGTAATTGTTTCTAATTCTTGTGTTTTTTCGTTGTTACTGTAGTATAAAGATTCTGCATTACCCTTAACTAACATTGTTCTTAATTCTCCTTTTTCAAACTTACCATAAATATTTCTTCCTTTAATTTGATTAAAGTTTTCTGTATGAACGGAGTCTTGTTGAATCATAAAACCATTTTGTAATACTTTTAAAGAGTCAAGTTTGTTTGTTTCTTTATTAGATACTAACTGAATGCTGTCACCTGTTATTTGGCTATTATTAGACCACAGGATAGGTCTGTTAAACATTCTAGTTAATCCTGTTTCTTGACTTGTATGAATGGAGTCACATTTACCCTGTAAATCGGACTTGAATATTTTTACGTTGTTAAAAATTCTAGCAATTCGTTTTTCAGGTTTACCTGTTAATAAAATTTTATCGCCCGCAACATGCATAGAGTCTTTTTCAAATACAGAAATAGCAACAGCTCTATCAATTATAAACAATGAATCTTTGAGTTCGTATAATTCAGCATAATTTCCTTTTGCTATCATATTTTGAACGGTATCAACTACTTTTATATTGTTGGTTGCTGAGGCAAAACCGTTACGTTTATCGTAGTACAAGCTATCAGCAGAAACGGTTCGTTCTTTTAAGAACAATTTTGCGCGTTTAACAAAGTAAGAAACATCGGTATTCGTATCGTAAAAACCTCTTTCAGAATATACTTTAGTACTATCTTTTAAATTAGTAATGGTACTTGGCCCGTATAAATAAGCTAAGTTAGTATTGGTATAATAATCTAAATGGTTAGATTCTAAATGATTTTCAGGGTTTACAACTGTTACTTTTGTTTTAGCAGTAAACTTTTTTTCTCTTAATAGATAAGTTCCTTTTACACTTTTTAGAGTGTTTTTTGTATCACGGATAGTTCCTCCGTTTGGGTAGTATAATATTTGATTAATTCTATCAAAATGAAGCGTATCAGTTTTTAGCGTCATTTCTTTATCGTTTATTTCTACATTTCCCCAAGATTTTGCCTTTTTAGTGTTTCCGTTATAGGTAGCAAAATCACTGTATTGAATAATACTATCTCCTTGCTCAATAATTACTTCACCAATAGCTTTAAATAAATTTTTGTCTTTATAAAGTAATGCTCTTTTACAGTCTAGAGTAGCCCCTTCGTGTGACATTTTAACTTTTCCTATCAGTATAGTAGCTCCTGGATATTTACTTTCATCAGCAGTACTTATTTCAGTAGAAAGTATTTTTATTTTTTTTGTTTGAGAAAAACTTACAACAGAGAATAATATAAAAATTAATAGGAATAGTTTTTTCAAAATAATACGATTTAATGCACAAAAATAATGAAAAGAACATGCTAAAATCTTAATAAAGAAATAAAATTATCAAGATAAATAAAAGATTGTCACTTAGTAAATGGTTAATTTTGTAACAAATTAAAAAATTATAAAGATATGAGCGCTCATTTTGATTTATCAAAAGAAGAGATGAAATCTTACGGATATAAAATTGTTGATATAATTGCAGAACATTGGGCTACGTTAGAGCAAAAAAAGCCTGTAGCCAATGCCTCTAGAAAAGAAATGGACAGTATTTTCTTACAAGAAGCTCCAAATGCTGGTATGCCTGCTGATAAAGTGTTAGATTTTGTGATGGATAATGTAATACCTAATAGTACCGTTATTTCTCACCCTAAAGCATATTCATTTGTACCAGGCCCTAGTAACTTTATTAGTACTATGGCAGATAGTTTGGCAACAGGATTCAATATTTTTTCTGGTGGATGGATGGTTTCTCCTGCAGCAGCTGAGTTAGAAATTGTAACAATGAACTGGTTACTAAAAATGTATAATTTCCCTGTTGAAAAAGGAGGAGGAATTTTTACCAGTGGTGGTTCTATGGCAAACTTAACAGCTTTGGTTACTGCTAGACGTTTAAAATGTGGTGATGATTTCTCTAAAGCCATAATTTATTTGTCAGATCAGGCACACTCTTCAAATATTAAAGCAATTCGTGTTTTAGGGTTTAAAAAAGAGCAAATTAGAGTTTTACCCACTGATTTAGAGTTTAGAATTAGTATTAACAAACTAAAAAATGCGATTGCAAAAGACCGATTAGAAGGGTTACAACCGTTTTGTTATATCGCTTCTGCAGGAACTACAAATACTGGTACTGTAGACCCTTTAGATGAAATAGCAGATATTTGTGAAGAAGAAAATTTATGGTTTCATATTGACGGAGCATATGGTGGAGCAGCAATTTTGGCTGAAAAAGGAGCAAAGGCTTTACGAGGAATTGAAAGAGCTGATTCACTTACTGTAGATCCGCATAAATGGTTTTATCAACCTTATGAAATTGGTTGTTTATTAGTAAAAGACGCTTCTTGGTTAAGTGGTACTTTTAGTGAAAAGCCAGAGTACTTAAGAGACATTGAAGGAAACGAATCGGAAATTAATTTTTACGACTACGGAATTCAGTTAACAAGACGTTTTAGAGCATTGAAGTTTTATATGTCTATTAAAACTTATGGGTTAGACGCTTTTAAAGAAGCTGTTACTTACAACATTCAATTAGCTGATGATGTAGAGAAAATGTTACGTAAGAGTAGAGACTGGGAAATTATTTCTCCTGCAACCTTAGCAGTAATTAATTTTAGATATAACCCTATCGGGTTGAATTTATCAGAAAAAGAAATTGATAAATTAAATCAGAAAATTTCTCAAAAGATAATGGACTCTAGAGAAGCGTTTTTAGTAACTACTATATTGAATAAACAGGTAGTGCTTAGAATGTGTTTGATTAACCCTAAAACGACAATGGGAGATATTAATGAAACCTTGGAGCTGTGTAGCCAATTTGGTGAAGAAATTTTAAAAGATAAATAATTAAAAAGGGGCTAAAAGCTCCTTTTTTGTTTTCATGATAAAAATCATATTTCATAAGCTTTTCTGTTAGTAGTTTTGTTTAATAAAAGATAAAAAAGTCTTTTATTAAAAAGGTATTAATAACTACATCAATAGAGAGAAATGAAACAAGTGAAAACAATTTCAATGATTTTAGCAGCTATGTTTTTAATAACAAGCTGTAAAAATGAAAAACCTGAAGGCTTAGCCATGAAAGATGCTTCAGGTATAGTAATTAAAGGAACTATAGAAGCAGAATTAACAGCTCCACCTCATGTTCCAGTGCCTGTAGGTAACAGAACTGCTAAAAAGTTACTAGTAAACATGGAGATTCTTGAAAAAGAAGGAACTATGACAGATGGTGTAGAATATGTGTACTGGACGTTTGGTGGTTCAGTTCCAGGAAGTTTTATAAGAACTAGAGTAGGAGATGAAGTAGAATTTACACTATCAAATCACCCAGATAATAGATTACCTCATAATATTGATTTACATGCAGTAACAGGTCCAGGTGGAGGAGCAACTTCTTCTTTTGTAGCTCCTGGTCATGAAAAAACATTTTCATTTAAAGCTTTAAACCCTGGGTTATATGTGTATCACTGTGCTACTGCGCCTGTAGGAATGCATATTGCTAACGGAATGTATGGTTTAATTTTAGTGGAACCAGAAGGAGGACTACCAAAAGTAGATAAAGAATACTATATTATGCAAGGTGATTTCTATACAAAGGGAGAGAATGGAGAACCAGGTTTACAGGCTTTTGATATGAGAAAAGCAGTAAAAGAAGATGCCGATTATGTAGTGTTTAACGGAAGCGTAGGAGCTTTAACGGGTGATAATGCAATTACTGCTAATGTAGGAGAAACAGTACGTTTATTTGTTGGTAATGGTGGACCTAATTTAACGTCGTCTTTTCACGTAATTGGTGAAATTTTTGACAATGTTCATATTGAAGGAGGTTCTGTAATTAATAAAGATGTACAAACAACATCAATACCAGCAGGTGGGGCTGCTATTGTGGATTTTAAAGTAGATGTTCCTGGGACGTTTATTTTAGTAGACCATGCTATTTTTAGAGCTTTTAACAAAGGAGCTTTAGGAATGTTGAAAGTAAAAGGTGAAGAGAAAAAGAAAATTTATTCAGGAGTAAAACAAGAGGGAATTTACAATCCTGAAGGAGGTACTATTCAAGAAATGCCTAATGGTAAAGAAGAAGAGGTTGTAGCAAAACCACATGATAAATCATTAGCACAAAAAATAGCAGACGGAAAACAAATTTATACAAAAACCTGCTTTGCATGTCACCAAGCGAACGGAGAAGGAATTCCAAATGCATTTCCTCCTTTAGCAAAATCAGATTATTTAAATGCTAATGTAAAGAGAGCTATTGATATTGTTTTACACGGTAAAACAGGAGAAATAACAGTAAATGGTCAAAAGTATAATAGTGTAATGACCAAACAAGCTTTAAACGATCAAGAAGTAGCAGATGTTCTTACTTATGTTTACAATTCTTGGGGTAACAATAAAACAAATGTTAGTGTAAATACTGTCTTAGAAGTAAGAAGTGCTCATTAAAAGCATAGTTAAACTCTAAATTAAAAGAAATGAAAACTATTTTAAGATTGACAATTTGTATATTTTTCTTAGGCATTTCCAATATGAATTGTCAATCTAAAATGGTTCCCATTAAAGGAGGTGATTATATTCCTTTGTACGGAAGAGATTCAGCAAGAGTAACTATTCAAGATTTTTTTATGGATGTACATCCTGTAACTAATGAAGACTTTTTACAGTTTGTAAAAGAAAATCCAAAATGGAGAAAATCTAAAGTAATTAAGCTGTTTGCAGATAAAAGTTACCTTATTAATTGGAAAAATGATACTGAAATAGGAGGTAATCTTAAATTAAAATCACCGGTTACCAATATTTCATGGTTTGCAGCCAAATGTTATTGTGAAAATAAAGGAAAACGTTTGCCTACAGTTGATGAATGGGAATATGTAGGAATGGCTAATCAAAAATTAGCAGATGCAAGAACCTTAAAAACATACAATGAATACATTTTAGGATGGTATGAAAAACCAAGAACATTTAATAATATTATAGGTTCAACTTTTAAAAACTATTGGGGAGTGTATGATATGCATGGCTTAGTTTGGGAATGGACATCCGATTTTAATTCGGTATTAGTGTCAGGAGAATCTAGAAAAGATGTTGATAATGATAGTAATTTATTCTGCGGTAGTGCAGCAATTGGGTCGACAGATTTAATGAATTATGCAGCTTTTATGCGCTATGCTACCCGTGGAAGTTTAAAAGCTAAATACACAATGCGAAACTTAGGTTTTAGATGTGTAAAAGATAAAAATACAGCACAATGAAAGTAGTAAAATATATAATGATATTTCTTTTTTCAATTACGTTATTAAGTTCTTGTAAAAAAGAGAAAAACAATACGAATTTGGCAACTGTATATGAATGTCCTATGCTTTGTGAGGGAGATAAAATGTATGTAGAAGGAGGGAGTTGCCCTGTTTGTAAAATGGATTTAGCACAAAAGAATCAAAATGATGCTAAAGAACTAGCTACTGATATTTCTGAAAGTTCTATATTCAATTTAACATCAGAATGGAAAACTGAAGAGAATAAAAGGATTCATTTAGAAGATTTAAGAGGGAAAACTTTGGTAATGGTAATGATTTATACTACATGTAAAGCTGCTTGTCCCAGATTGGTTGCTGATATGCGTAATATTGAGGCTAAAATACCTAAAGAATATAACGAAGACTTACAATACGTTTTAATTAGTATAGACCCTAAAAACGATACCCCAGAACGATTAAAGGCTTTTGCGAAAGAAAACTTTATGGATGATGAGCATTGGACTTTTTTACAAGGTACAGAAGAATCAGTTAGAGAGTTTGCGAATGTACTAGCTGTGAAATACAAACAAATTTCTCCATTAGATTTTTCACACTCAAATATTATAAGTGTATTTAACCCAGAAGGAGAGTTAGTGCATCAACAAGAAGGTTTGGGGGTAGATAACAAAGAAACAGTAGCAAGTATTTTGGAAACAGTAAAAAATTAGCTGCCATGTTTTCTAATTAAAAACGTCTTTTAGAAATTTCTAAAAGACGTTTTTTTTATTTGTTTTTGTCAAATTGAGTCTGTATAAACTCTTTAGACTTTCCTTTGGCAATCGAAGCCGTTTGCCATTTGTCATTTAAAATCATTTTACCAATATAGGCTATTTGACCAATATGATAAGGGTAATGAGCTATTTGCCTTGTAGTGCTTTCAATTAACTTAACTTGTTTATTTCTTATAAGTATAGGTTGATTGAAGTTTTCTTCATTTAATGAATCTAACGCTGAAAAAAGGGAATCCCATCCTTTTTCCCATTGAGCTATCAATTCTTTTTTTGATAAATCATGAGTTTCAAACTCAGCATCTCTATCTCTCCATTCTTTTTCTCCATCAGAAGTAAAAAAATCTGTCCAACGCGACAACATATTTTCTGATACATGCACAATAATAGCAGCTATACTATTGCTTTCTTCATTGTATTTCCAGTGTACGTCTTTTTCTTCTAGTTGGGCAATCGCTTTATCAGCTACTTCTTTATATGATTTAAATTGAGTAGTGATATTTTCTAAATATTCTTTTATCATCATAAAAAAGGAGCTCAATTGAGCTCCTTTAAATTTTTATCTATTAATTGTTTGTTTTCTATCAGGTCCTACTGAAACTATTTTTACAGGTACACCCGTTTCTTTTTCAATAAACGAGATGTAATTTAATAAGTTTTGAGGTAATTCATCAGAAGAATTCATTTTTGTTAAATCATCTTCCCAACCTTTGAATTCAGTATAGTTTACACTTACGTTTTCTGGTTCAATATTATAAGGTAAATGAGAAATTTCTTCACCTTTGTAATTGTAAGAAGTACAAACTTTTAAAGTGTCAAAACCAGATAAAACATCACCTTTCATCATCATTAATTGTGTAACACCGTTTACATCAACAGCATATTTTAACGCAACTAAATCTAACCATCCACAACGACGAGCACGTCCAGTTGTAGCTCCAAACTCATGACCAACTTCAGCCATAGTAGCTCCGTCTTCGTCAAATAACTCTGTTGGGAAAGGTCCAGAACCTACACGAGTAGTGTATGCTTTAAAAATACCGAAAACTTCACCAATTCTATTAGGAGCAACTCCTAAACCAGTACAAGCACCAGCAGCAGTGGTATTTGAAGAAGTTACGAAAGGATATGTTCCAAAATCGATATCTAATAACGATCCTTGAGCTCCTTCAGCTAAAATAGTTTTACCTTCTTTAATAGCGCTGTTTAAAAATTCTTCAGAATCAATAAACTGTAATGTTTTTAATTTTTCAATTCCTCTAGAAAATTCAGCTTCTAACTCGTCTAAATCATAATCGATTTGAACATCAAAGTATGCTAACATACTTAAGTGCTTTTCAGTTAAAGCTCTATATTTTTCTTTCCAGTTGTCTAATTCTAAATCACCCACACGCATTCCATTTCTACCAGTTTTGTCCATGTATGTTGGTCCAATTCCTTTTAATGTAGATCCTATTTTAGCTTTTCCTTTTGAAGTTTCAGAAGCTGCGTCTAATAATCGGTGCGTTGGTAAAATCAAGTGCGCTTTTCGAGAAATTAATAATTTAGAAGTATAATCAATGTTATGCGTATCTAAATTCTCTAATTCTTTTTGAAAGATAACAGGGTCAATAACCACTCCGTTACCTACTACATTTAAAGCTGTTTTATGAAAAATTCCAGATGGAATAGTATGTAGTACATGCTTGTTTCCGTCAAAAATTAGCGTGTGACCAGCATTTGGACCTCCTTGAAAACGTGCAATTATATCGTAGTTTTTTGTTAAAACGTCTACAATCTTACCTTTTCCCTCGTCTCCCCATTGTAGTCCGAGTAATAAATCTACTGCCATTTAGTGTGTTGTTAAGTGTGTTTTTATTTGTTGTTTCTTTTTGTTCCGTAGAAATAAAGTGAGTGGTTATGAATATCTATATCAAAAACATCTTCAATTGTTTTTTTGATAATTTGAATTCGGGGGTCGCAAAATTCTTTTACTTCGCCACTATCTGTAAGTATTACATGATCGTGATTTTTATCGAAGTAACTTTTTTCGTAGCGCGCCATTGATTGCCCTTCAAATTGATGTTTACGAACCAATCCACAGTCTAACAATAAATCTATCGTATTGTAAAGTGTAGCTCTACTAACACGATAGTTTTTATTTTTCATCTTAATGTATAAAGATTCTATGTCAAAATGTTCTTCAGCATCGTAAATCTCTTGTAAAATAGCGTAACGTTCTGGTGTTTTACGGTGTTTATTCTCTTCTAAGAAAGAAGTGAATACTTTTTTTACAATTTCTTGATTTTCGGCTGAATTACTCATTTATTTTTAAATTTTACGAAAGGACAAATTTACGTTTATTTCTTGATAAAATACAAGGATGTTAAAAACGAAATTTACAAAGTATTAACACGCTCAACTTTTTGAAGGCCTTCTACTTGTTTCATGTTATTAATTAATTTATCAAGTTGGGTTTTATTTTTTACACTTAACGATAGCTTTCCTTCAAACACACCATTATCTCCAGAAATATTTATACTATGAATAAACACATCCATACTATTAGAAATTATTTTGGTAATGTTGTTAACAATTCCTTTATTATCAATACCAGAAAGGTGTAAAATAACTGTAAACTCTTGCTTGGTAGAATCAATCCACTTCGCAGGTATAATTCTGTAGGCATAGTTTGACTGTAGCGAAATAGCATTAGGACAATCGTTTTTATGTACCTTAATTCCTTCGTTAATAGTTACAAAACCAAAAACTTTATCGCCAGGAATAGGTGAACAGCATTTTGCCAGAGTATAATCTAATGTTTGTTCTTCTTTACCAAAAACTAAGGCATCATATTTATTAGTAACCTCTTCTTTTTCGGATATTTCTTTTGAAGGAGAACGTCTAAAGGTACTTTTAATAAAGCCCATAATACGGTTACTTCTTTGAGCAATAAACTCCTTGAGTTGTGTATTGTCTATAGCGCCATTACCAACTCGATAAAATAAATCGAAACTAGTTTTTAAGCCGAAATAGCTAGCTAACTCATGAATAACTTTTTCATTTGAGTTAATTTTTAAATGACGTAGTTTTCGTTGTAAAATAGCTTTTCCTTCTTCTGCTATTTTCTTTTCTTCTGCTTTTAAAGCTGATTTTATTTTAGCACGCGCTCTAGCTGTAATAACAAAGTCTAACCAACGCACATTAGGTTTGTTGTTAGAGGCGGTAAGCACTTCTACCTGATCTCCACTTTTTAATTCGTGACTTAATGGCACTAATTTTCCGTTTACTTTGGCTCCACGACACTTTAATCCAACATCGGTATGTACAGAAAAGGCAAAGTCTAATGCTGAAGCTCCTTTAGGAAGTGATTTTAGGTCTCCTTTTGGAGTAAATACATAAATTTCTTTAGCATAAAGATTCAATTTAAAGTCTTCAACAAAGTCTACAGCGTCTAAACTCTGGTTTTCTAAACTTTCTTTTAAACGATTTAACCATCCTTCTAAGCCATTTTCTTTTACAGAGCCTTGCTTGTATTTAAAGTGGGCAGCATAACCTTTTTCAGCAATTTCATCCATTCTTTCAGAACGAATTTGAACTTCAACCCATTTAGCTTGAGGTCCAATTACTGTTATGTGTAATGCTTCATATCCTGTTGATTTTGGTTGTGAAATCCAATCTCTTAATCTGGCAGGGTTTGGTTTGAAAAAATCAGTAACTATAGAGTATATTTTCCAAGCATCGAACTTTTCATCGTCAGAAGTAGGTTTGTAAATAATACGAATCGCAAACTTATCGTACACTTCATCAAAAGTTACGTTTTGCTTACGCATTTTTCTACGGATAGAAAAAATAGATTTAAAACGTCCTTTTATTTCATAATTAAAGCCTTCTTTATTTAAGGCTTCATTTAAAACACTAGTAAAGCTATCAATATATTTTTGTTGATCTTCTTTACTATCTTTAATTTTAATTAAAATATCCTTATAAACATCAGGTTCGGTATATTTTAATCCTAGGTCTTCCAACTCAGTTTTTATGTTATAAAGCCCTAAACGATGAGCTAATGGGGCATAGATATACAAGGTCTCAGATGCTATTTTTACCTGCTTGTGAGGTGGCATAGAATCCATAGTTTGCATATTGTGTAACCTATCAGCTATTTTAATCAGTATTACTCGGACATCATCATTCAGGGTAAGTAACATTTTTCTAAAATTCTCTGCTTGTATAGAGAAATCTTGATCCTTTTTTAAATTAGAAATTTTAGTGAGTCCGCTAACAATACGAGCAATTTTTTCACCAAACAAGCGTTCCATATCATCAATTGTATAGTGGGTGTCTTCCACAACATCATGAAGTAGGGCAGCAGCAATAGAAGTGGCTCCTAAACCTATTTCATCAGCAACGATTTTTGCCACAGAAATAGGATGGTAAATATAAGGTTCACCTGATTTTCTACGTTGTTCAGAATGTGCTTCTACAGCAATATCAAAAGCTTTACGTATCAATTTTTTATCATTTTCTGATAACGTTTGATATGTACCTTTTAATAAGTTTTTATACCTATTTGCTATTTCTTTGTTTTCTTCCTCTATCGTTGCATTATAATTCATATAATAAAAACTCTTTATACTTATTAGGTTTATAATAAAAGTAGTGCAAAGAATTATATTGGGCAAGTTTTGTAAGAAAATGTTTTTAAATGAATTTTTAATGTATATCTAGGTTTTTTCCTGTAAATATATTTGTTGATATAGTATAACTTTGCCACATAATTCAGAGGAGACACAAAAAGAGCTAGTCCCCCCTGAAATATCATTTAATTATGGTATTTGAACCTCCGGTCTTATAACAAGTTCGGAGGTTTTTTTATTTTTCAGGCAACCTTTTTTCAAGTTCGGTCGTCTTTATATTTGTAAGGCTATAAAAAAATGTACCTATTGATTTGAAAATTATTTCATTACATAACAAAGAAGCTTCGCTTATAAAACAAGCAAAAAAACAAAGTAGAGAAGCTCAGCAACTAATATTTGAGCAACATTCTCCAAAAATGTTAGGAGTTTGCAGGCAGTATGTAAAAGATTTACATCATGCAGAAGATTTAATGCTACAGGGCTTTTTTAAGGTTTTTACCAATATTGAGAAGTTTAAAGAAATGGGGAGCTTTGAAGGCTGGATTCGTAGAATTATGGTAAATACCTGTATAAGTTATTTGCGAAAAAAGAACCCTGTTCAAGTATCAGGTGAAGACTTTGTTTTTAATGATGCTGCAACAGAAAGTCTTGAAAATACATCGGTAGAAGATATACAAAAGCTAATAGATGAATTACCTGAAGGATATAAGTTAGTTTTTAATTTATATGCTATTGAAGGATATAAACATTCAGAGATTGCAGAAAAATTACAAATTTCTGAAAGTACCTCTAAGTCACAATTATTTAAAGCTCGTAAATGTTTACAAGCAAGCTACGAGAAAATTAATAAAGTAAGAAATGTCAAGCAATAATATTGATAAGCATATAGCTGAAAAGCTTAAAAACAGAGAACTAAAACCATCTAATTCAGCATGGGAAAGGTTAGAGACTCGTTTAGATAGTAGAGAAGTAACAAAAAAAAGGAATTGGTTTTTATACCTAGGGTATGCAGCAGGTTTTGCTTTGTTAATAAACCTTGTAGCCTTCTATTTTATAGACTCTGAGTCAAAAGCACCAATTGAAGATGTTATAGTTGATACTCCAATTGATACACCAAAAATTAATAATAAAGGCATAGAAAAGTTCCTTAGAAATACAGGTGAAGCTGTAGTGCAGACAGAAGAAAATCAACAAGAAAAACAATTAAAGAAGAAGAAGAAAATTACTGTAATTAAGAGTTCTACCTTAAAAGAAGAAGATAAAGTCTTTAAAAACATCCAAAAAGAAGAACTATCAAAAGAAGAAGTAGTAGTAGGGAAATTGGATAAGCCAATAGAAACAAAAAAGAAAGAACTTAATTCAAGAGTTAGAGTAAATAGCGATGACTTACTATTTGCAGTAACACATAGTCCTGAAGAGGTTAAAGAATACTATGCAAAGCATAAAGTAAAGAGAGAAGATGTGTTAAAAACTATTGAAGATGAACTGAAAAAGTCAAACTTAAAAATAGATCCAAATATTATTTTAGCTGAAGTTGAAAGAACGATTGATGATGAAGAGTTTAAGGGAAACTTTATGCAAAAACTAAAATCAAGAATATCCGATATTGCTGTAGCAATTGTAGAGAGAAATAAATAAAAGCACTTATTTAATTATCGATAATTAACCATTCCAAATTATTATCAATTTAAAATTATTAAAATGAAAAGAATACTATTGTTAGTGTTGTTTGTAACAACTATTGCCCAATCTCAAGAAAAAGTATTTGAAAAAGAAGTCAAGAAAATTTCAAAGAGTATTGATAGTATTACTAAGCAGCAAAAAGACTCTTTAAAGGTTAAAATAAAAGAGATTAATGCAAAATTAGAAAAGAATACAATATCTTTTAATGAAGCAACAGCATTAAAAAAAGAAGCAGCGGTTTATCACGCAGCTCAAATAGAGAAAAAAGCTAGTTTTCAAGAACAAAAACTACAACAACTTGTCCAAGACAAAATTGATGGTAAAATATTTAGTAATGAAGAAAGTTTAACCGAAAGTACTTTTAATATAGCAGGAGCTAAGTTTAAATTAGATTTTTCTAAGGATGACATAGAAAAAGAAAAGAAAAGAAGAAAAAAAAGGACCGCAACACAGTTTGTTTTTGCTTTAGGTGTAAATAATATAGTAACAAATAATAGGTTAAGTTCTTTAGACGATTCAGACTATAAGTTTTGGCAATCGCACTTTTATGAGTTAGGTTTTACTTGGAAAACACGTTTATCGAAAGAACCATCAAAAACATATTTTAAATATGGTTTATCTTTTCTGTGGAATAATTTAAGAGCTGAAAATAATCAATATCATGTTGTAAATGGAGAAGAAACGAGTTTGAATGTTCATCCAGAGCAACTTTCTGAAAGTAGGTTACGTCATGTACAAATGTCATTTCCTATGCATTTAGAATTTGATTTTTCAAAAAACAAAAAGTATTCTGATGGAGAAGTTGTCGATAGAACAGATAAAGGATTACGTGTGGGAGTAGGAGGTTTCTTTGGTTTTAAATTAGGAACTCGCCAATATTTAGAATACAAAAATGCGCAAGGAGTTACTGTTGAAGAAGTTCAGAAGAATAATTTTAATATGAATAAATATAACTACGGATTAAGTGCTTATGTTGCTTACCAAGGAATTGGGTTATATGCTAAATATGATTTAAATCCATTATTTAAAGATACTGATACAAGAAATATTTCATTAGGAGTTCGATTTGATATTAATTAGTAAAATTAAGGCAAACCTCGGGGAATTATATGCCTTTGGAGGTGACAATAAAAAAGGAGAAGTTTAAACTTCTCCTTTTTTATTTTCTTCCCATTCTTTACGTAAATGCATTGAAAGCTTTCCAGTACCGTCGTGTTTCCAACCAGGAGGTTTAAAAAAATACAGTAATCTTTTTCTTAGTGTAGTTTTACTGGTAAAAACATCGTTAAACATATTGTACCATTCAATAAAAGCCACTTTAATAGGGTTGTAAGTATTGATGTTTTTAACTAAACCATATACCGGTTTTTCAACTTCAGGTTCAAAAGTTCCAAAAAGTTTATCCCAAATAATAAAGATTCCTGCATGATTTCTGTCTAAATATTGAGGGTTGGTAGCATGATGTACTCTATGGTGACTTGGTGTATTAAAAACAGCTTCAAACCATTTAGGTAGTTTATCAATGAGCTCGGTATGAATCCAGTATTGATATAATAAACTAATACTCATTTGAGTAACTATCATTAATGGATGAAATCCTATAATTGCTAGTGGCGCCCAAAATATAAATGTATAAAAACTACCTGACCAAGTTTGGCGTAACGCCGTACTTAAATTATATTTTGTTGAAGAATGATGCACCACATGGCTCGCCCAAAATAGTCTACTCTCATGTGCAATCCTATGATTCCAGTAGTACGCAAAATCTTCAGCAAATAATAAAATCAACCAAGCCCACCAAGTAAAAGAGATAGTGAACAATCGGTATTGATATAAAAAGAAAAACACTCCAAAAATTAATCCTTTTGTAAGTAATCCTATAAAAACATTACCTAATCCCATAATAATAGAAGTAGTTGCATCTTTAAACTCATAATCTTCTAATTTTACTTTAACCGTTAATATAATTTCTATAATAACAGTCAAAATAAAAAAGGGAATAGCGTAATGAACCAAATTAGGGATTTCAGGGATTTGCATAAAAAAGGGTGTTTAGTTACAAACGTACACAAAATCATTAAATTATTTAAGTAATAGAGTTTGTTTATGGATTAAAAAGCAGTATATTTGCAGGCTTAAAAATAAATTTTAAATAATTTAATTATGAATCATTACGAAACTGTTTTCATTTTGAATCCCGTTTTATCTGAAACTCAGATAAAGGAAGCAGTAAAGAAGTTTGAGGACTATTTACTTTCTAAAGGTGCAGAAATGATTTCTAAAGAAGATTGGGGCTTAAAAAAATTAGCGTATCCAATCGAGAAGAAAAAAAGTGGATTTTACCACTTATTTGAGTACAAAGTAGCAGGTGATGCAATTGCTCCGTTTGAATTAGAGTTTAGACGTGACGATAGCGTTATGCGTTATTTAACTGTAAAGTTAGATAAGCATGCTGCAGCTTGGGCTGAAAAGAGAAGAAACCGTGTTAAATCTGCAAAAAAGTAAGAAATGGCATCTATAGAACAACAAGCAAAAGGAAACAAGCAAGGAGAAGTACGTTACTTAACTCCGCTTGATATCGAAACTAAAAAGGAAGCTAAATACTGTCGTTTCAAGAAAAACGGTATTAAATACATCGATTACAAAGATGCAGACTTCTTAATGTATTTAGTAAACGAACAAGGTAAAATTTTACCAAGACGTTTAACAGGAACATCATTAAAATATCAACGTAAAGTGGCTCAAGCTATTAAGAGAGCCCGTCACTTAGCTTTAATGCCTTACGTTGGAGATATGTTAAAATAATAAAGAAGTAGAAACATGGAATTGATATTAAAACAAGACGTAGAAAACTTAGGTTTTAAAGACGATGTTGTAACTGTTAAGAATGGTTATGGACGTAACTACCTAATACCTCATGGATATGCAATTTTAGCTACTTCTTCAGCTAAAAAAGTATTAGCAGAAAACTTAAAGCAACGTGCTTATAAAGAAGCTAAATTAATAGAAGACGCTAACAAAATAGCTGAAACTGTTAAAGGTTATGAAATCAAAATAGCTTCTAAAGTAGGTTCTGGAGATAAATTATTTGGTTCAGTAAACAACATTGATGTTGCTGCAGCATTAGCTAAAGCAGGTACTGAAGTAGATAAGAAATTTATCAAAGTTACTGGAGGTAACGTAAAAAGATTAGGAAAATACAATGCTGCTGTACGTTTACACAGAGCTGTTGTAGCTGACATCGTATTTGAAGTGGTTGCTGAATAGTAACTAAATTGTTAAATACATGTTAATAAAGAATAAATCCGCTCGGTCGAGCGGATTTTTTTTATGCTTAAATTTGAGATGTAACATAAACAAAATCAGAACTATTATGAAAAAAATACTAATTTTTTCTTTTGTTTTTTTGAGTTTATCCATCTATTCCCAGGTAACCACATCAAAAATAAAAGGAGTTGTAACAGACAATCAAGGTGAACCTTTGTTTGGTGCTAACATTGTCGTTTTGCATGAGCCAACAGGTACTATATCAGGAGCTGTAGCTCAAGATAATGGTAGATATACCATACCTAATTTAAGAGTAGGAGGGCCATATAAAGTAACGTTTAGTTATATAGGGTTTGAATCGCAAGAAGTAACCAACATTTATTTAACTTTAGGTAAAACAACCAATATTGACGGTATTTTATCTGAGGATGGAGAGGAATTAGAAGAAGTTGTTATTTCTTCTTCAAGAAGTAAAGTTTTTAATAATGATAGAACAGGAGCACAAACTAGTGTAAGTGCTGTTCAGTTAAAAACCTTACCAACTATATCACGTTCTGCTGCAGATTTTACGCGTTTAGAACCAACTGCGAGTGGAAATTCATTTGGAGGAAGAAATGATCAGTTCAATAACTTTTCATTAGACGGATCTATTTTTAATAACCCTTTTGGTTTAGATTCACCAACACCAGGAGGACAAACAGGATCACAACCAATATCGTTAGATGCAATTGAACAAATTTCAGTTTCTACAGCGCCGTATGATGTAACTTTATCAGGGTTTACAGGTGCTTCTGTAAATGCTGTAACCAAAAGTGGTACTAACGAATTTACAGGTACAGTTTATGGGTTTTACAGAAATCAAGATATGACTGGAGGTAAAATTAAAGGGCAGAAAGTCGTAAAACCTAAGTTAAGCCAAAGTCAATATGGAATTAGTTTAGGAGGGTCTTTAATTAAAGATAAGTTATTTTTCTTTGCAAATTTTGAAAAAGATGATAGAGAAGATTTAGGTACAGCTGGTTGGTTGCCAAACACAGGTAGTGGTACTATTAATGAATCTAGAGTATTAGAATCTGATATGATAGCTGTCCGTGATGCGTTAGCCGATTTAGGATATGATACAGGAGCTTATAAAGGATTTACCTATGGTTCGGAATCAACTAAAGGAATTTTTAAGTTAGATTGGAATATTAACGATAAAAATAGATTAGCGTTAATTTATAACTTTTTAAGAGCTTCAAAAGAAACTCCAGCTCACCCAACAGCTTTAGGTAATAGAGGACCTAGTTTTTCTACCTTACAATTTGAAAATTCTGGGTACGAAATTAATAATAATCTAAACTCTTTTCAGCTAGAGCTAAACTCTAACTTATCAGAAACAACAACCAACAAGTTACAAATAGGGTATACGTATTTTGATGATTTTAGAAACCCTTTATCTGCACCTGCACCTGTAATTTCTATTGAAGATGGTAGCGGTAGTAATTATATTATAGCCGGTCATGAGCCTTTTTCTATTCACAATACACTAGATCAACGAGTTTTTCAATTGACTAATAATATGAATTTTTTCAAAGGAGATCATACATATACAGTTGGTTTTTCATTTGAACAATTTGAATTTGAAAACTCATTTAATCTAGGGGCTTATGATAATTTCGGAACCTTTCCGTATAGAGGAACATTTAATATTCCAGGTTTTGGAGGACCATATCCTAATATGGCTAACTTTTTAAATGATGCAGCTGATCCCAATGGTATTTTAGCGACTAATTTAGCTTATGCAAAAAGCAGATATGATGCTCAAAATGCAGCAGGAGTAGGAGTAGACGGCGGTTGGAAATTATCTGAATTAAATGTAGGTCAGTTAGCTTTTTATGTACAAGATGAATGGGAAGTGAACGATAAGTTTAAGTTAACGTATGGTGTTCGTTTTGATAAACCTTTGTATTTCAATACTTCTAGTTTGATTCAGAAATTTATAGATACTGATAATGGCGCAACAAGAGATAATTCAGTATTGTACTACAACCCTAATACAGGTGAAGAACAACAATTACTTTCAACCAAAATGCCTACAAATCAATGGTTAATTTCACCAAGAGTAGGTTTTAATTGGGATGTAAAAGAAGATAATACGATGCAGCTTCGTGGAGGTTCAGGTGTATTCACAGGACGTTTACCTTTTGTGTGGATTGGAAATCAGGTAAGTGGAGCAGATGATGGTTTTTTCCAATTGGTTGATCCAGATTTTAAATTTCCTCAAGTATGGAGAACAAACTTAGGTTTAGATTGGAAATTTGAAAATGGAATTATAGCAACTACAGATATTTCATATACAAAAGACATTAATGGTGCTCATGTACAAAACTGGGGATTAAGAGAACCTAGTGCTACTTTAAATACGCCATTTGATACTAGAGAAATATATGACGGAAGTGATAAAGGAAATAATGCTTACGTATTTACAAACTCTGATAAAGGTCGTGTTTGGAATGCTTCTTTAAAGCTTCAAAAAACTTTTGATAACGGGTTGTATACAAGTGTAGCCTATAATTACTTAAATGCACAGGATGTAAACTCAATTGAAGCAGAAATCACCGGAGATGCTTTTGCATTTAATCCTGTTGTAGGAAATGCAAATAACGACATCTTATCATATTCTAAATATGGTGATACGCATAGAGTTATTGGTATACTTTCTAAAAAGTTTACTTATGGAGGAGATAAGTTTGCAACAACTATCTCAACTTTCTTTGAGTATGCACAAGGAGGAAGGTTTAATTATACTTATGGAGGAGATATTAATAATGATGGTTCAGCTGTAAATGATTTATTATATGTTCCGACTAGTTCAGAAGTAAATCAAATGCAATTTAGTGACCCTGCCCAAGCAGCAGCTTTTGAAAGTTACATACAGCAAGATGATTATTTAAAAGGAATTAGAGGGCAGTATGTTGAACGTTACGGAGCTTTAGCGCCATGGAGAGGCAAATGGGATTTAAAAATATTACAAGACTTTAATTTTAATGTTTCTGATGAAAAACAAAATACAATCCAATTAAGTCTTGATATATTAAATGTAGGAAATTTACTAAATTCTGATTGGGGAGTGGTTCAGCAACCTAATAATTTACAGCCTTTAGGTGTTAGTTTAGACGCAGGTAACACTCCTACATATTCATTTACTCCAAACTCTATAAAAACATTTGGCTTTGACTCTAGTTTATTGTCTCGTTGGCAAATGCAAATAGGATTACGTTACATATTTTAATAAATAAGAACAAAAGGCTTATAAAGCCACTCATTTTTTGAGTGGTTTTTTTGCTTTTTGCCTGAATATTTTGTGATAAAGGGTGCTTTTCCTGTGAAATTGTTGAAATAAATAAGTGATATTTGTAGACGTAAATAAAGATAGGGGACTTTAATTACAACGTTTTAAAATATAGTCTTTGAGGGGTTGATTATATTTTAAAAAAACTCTGGCCTTACTAAGGTCAGAGTTTTTAAATGTAGGATTATAAGGTAATACTTTCTTGATTTTTAAGAATATCGTCCAAAGTTTCTCTTTTTCTAATCAAATAATCTTTTCCTTTGTAAATCATAACTTCAGCAGGTCTAAACCTTGAATTATAATTTGAAGCCATAGAAAAGCAATAAGCACCCGCATTATGAAAACATAATATATCGTCTTCAGCTATTTCATTGATTCTTCTATTAGAACCAAAGGTATCATTTTCACAAATATATCCAACTATACTGTAAAAGCGTTCTCTTCCTTTTGGGTTAGATAGGTTTTCAATGTAATGATAAGAGTTGTAAAACATTGGACGTATTAAGTGATTTAAACCGCTATCAATACCAGCAAAAACAGTTGAAGTTGTTTGCTTAATAACATTTACTTTTGCTAAAAAACATCCAGCTTCACTTACCAAAAATTTTCCAGGCTCAAACATTAAAGTAACTTCTTTTCCGTAATTTTTACAGAACTCATTAAACCTCGTAGATAGTTTTTTACCTAATTCATTTATATCGGTTGAAATATCGTCTTTTTTATAAGGAACTTTAAAACCACTACCAAAATCAATAAAATCAATGTCTTTAAACTGTCGTGCAGTATCAAATAAAATTTCTGTGGCCCTTATAAAAGTATCAATATCTAAAATATCAGAACCTGTATGCATATGTATTCCATTAATATGCATTCCTGTATTTTCAACAACTCTTTTTATATGAGGTACTTGATGAATTGAAATTCCAAACTTAGAATCGATATGACCTACAGATATTTTACTATTTCCACCAGCCATTACATGCGGGTTAATACGAATACAAACTGGGATTTTAGGGTGTTTTTGCCCGAATAATTCTAAAATAGACAGATTATCAATATTAATTTGAACACCTAATTTAGCAACTTCTTCTATTTCTTGTAGAGAAACTCCATTAGGTGTATATATAATTTCATGAGGCTCAAACCCTGCTAATAAACCAAGTTTAACCTCTTGAATAGAAACTGTATCTAAACCGCTGTTAAGCTTGTTGAAAACCTTTAGAATATTGATATTTGATAAAGCTTTAACAGCATAATTAATCTTTACGTTTTTTACTTTAGAAAAAGCAGATGTTATCTTTTTATACTGAGAAATAATTTTTTCAGTGTCGTAAACATACAAAGGTGACTGATATTTATCGGCTAACTTTAAAAGGTCTTGTCTATTCATTTACTTTAATATTTATGGGCAAAAGTATATAGGTAACTGATTACAAAAAATAAAATGAAAGAAATTCACAAATTTGTGTTTTTTTGTGAAATTAGGGAGTTTTGCGTCTAAGCAAAAGGGAATTTTCCTATGATATAATCTTTTCAAAAGAATCATATTTGCTATGAAATAAAATTAAGGGGATTTATTTCAAACAAAATGATATTTTTTAAGGGGTAAAATATCATAAAAAAAACTCTAGCGGAAGCTAGAGTTTTTGATTTTATAAAAGCTAGTGTAAGATTACTTAAATTTTACCGCAACTTTTTGTGCAATTCCAACAATTACTTCACTAGCCTTTACTATACTTTCAGCAGGAACATACTCGTAACGTCCATGAAAGTTATGTCCGCCAGCAAAAATATTAGGGCATGGTAAGCCTTTATACGATAATTGAGAACCGTCAGTACCACCACGAATGGGTTTAATTAACGGAGTAATTCCCATATCTTTCATTACCTCTTCAGCAATATCAACAATGTGCATTACAGGAGTTACCTTTTCTTTCATGTTAAAATATTGATCTTTAATTTCAACACTAATTAACTTTTGTCCACGTTTAGCATTTAAAACTTCAGCTAAATCTAATATCGCTTTTTTACGGTTGTTAAACTGGTCCATATCATGATCTCTAATAATATAGCTCAACGTAGTTTGCTCAACTTTACCTTCCATGTGGTGTAGGTGGAAGAAACCTTCATAACCAGTTGTTCTTTCAGGAACTTCATCTTCAGGCAATGCATTGATAAACTCACTAGCAATAAGCATAGAATTAATCATTTTGCCTTTTGCATATCCTGGGTGTACAATTTTACCTTGAATAGTAACTGTAGCACCAGCTGCATTAAAGTTTTCATATTCTAGTTCTCCAATTTGACTTCCATCCATGGTGTAAGCCCATTCTGCACCAAACTTTTCAACATCAAACATATGTGCACCTTTACCAACTTCTTCATCAGGAGTAAAGCAAATACGGATTTTGCCATGCTTAATTTCTGGGTGTTGGATTAAGTACTCCATTGCAGAAACAATTTCAGTAACACCTGCTTTATCATCAGCACCTAATAAGGTAGTACCGTCAGTAGTGATTATAGTTTGTCCTTTATATTGTAGTAAATCATCAAAATAATCAGGAGATAAAACGATGTTTTCTTCTTTGTTTAATAAGATATCTTTTCCGTCGTAATTCTCATGAATTTGAGGTTTTACATTAGCTCCAGTAAAATCTGGACTTGTATCAATATGAGCAACAAAACCAATAGTTGGTACTTCGTAATTTAAGTTACTAGGTAACGTTGCCATTAAATAACAATTCTCGTCTAATTCAACATCTTCCATTCCTATTTCCTTTAGTTCTTTTTCAAGAACCTTAGCTAAATTCCATTGCTTTTCAGTACTTGGAAATGCAGGGTTGTTAGGATCACTTTCAGTATCAATAGTTACATATTTTACAAATCGGTCGATTATATGTTGTTTGTTCATCGTAGTGTTTTTAAAGCATCAAAAATAGCCAATTCAAATGTATTTTGTCAATTGAAATACAATGAAATTTTCAGGAATCTTTCTTTTTATAATATGCTATTAATAAATCAACAACATAACTGTATGATTGAATTCCTTTTGATTGATTATTGGCTTTAAGGTAAGAGTTGTACCCTTTTTTTAAATACGGCTCAATAGGGTTTTTAAACTGCTTCCAATGCAAATAAGTCGCTTTATAGTCCTTATATACACCTTTATTTACTGTTTTGGCAATTTCTTTACCTAATTCTTTATCTCTCTTATAAACTTGACCAATACAATAATTATAAGCCATACGATATCCAGAATACTTAAAATACAAGTCTTTATTAGCTATTGAAGCTAAAAAACTTACAAAATTAGCATCGTTTTCAGCAGCCCAACCAATTTGATGCGCCATTTCATGACAAGTAGTTGCGGGATAACCAGTTTTAGGAATCATATTATTTACTTGAGCTTCTCCCGTTATTGGGTTTAAATATCCAGATGTTCCATTGTATGACTGAAATAAACTTACCAATGAACTTTTAATTGAGGAAGTTTGATAAGCTAATTGAGGATAAGTTTTTGATAGTTCTTGAAAACCGTTAGGAGCTAAACTGTAAATTTCTCTTTGAGAATAAGGAACAATTATAGCTACTGAATCATTTTTTGTTATTTGTAAATGAACTTTGTTTAATTCTGTTACAATCTTCTTAGTAGTTGAAATTAATTCTTCAGTTGTATAGGTAGATTGTTTTAGTTTAAGATTTTTAGCTAAAGGCTCCCTAAAATAATTTAATCCCCAAAAAGCATAAAAACAAAAATAAATAATAGACAGAATTGCGATAAATTTTACTAACTTAGGAAGGAAGTTTTGAAACCTTTTTTTAATTAAAAAATAGATAGATTTTAATAAAAGGTATAGTAAATAAAAACCAATTACATCCCCAATGGAAAAAGGAATCCAACCTAGAATGGTTCTGAAAAACTGTGAAATATATGGGTAAATTCCATTGCTATAATAAAACTCAATCCATTGTGATTTTTGACTTAAAAAAAGTACTAAAATCACCTGAATAGGTAAAAATAAAGCGACAAAAAAATATTTTTTTAGGTTATGCATGCCCTCAAAAATAAGAAAGTTGTAACGTTATCAACAAGTTAATAACAGTTTATTTACAAAAAATGTGCATAAAGAAAATTGAGCATAGTCTCTATAAATATCATCTTAAAAATTTACTTTTGCTGTTATGGAAAAAACCCAATCTCTTAGAGGAACAAAAATAGATAAAGCTAGAATTATAAGCTTAGAAAAAGGGAAATTACCACCGCAGGCTTTAGAATTAGAAGAGGCTGTTTTAGGTGCTATGATGATTGACAAAAAAGGGATTGATGAAGTAATTGATATTTTACACCCTGACGCTTTTTATGATAAGAGACATCAAGAAATTTATGCGGCAATTTATGCGCTCTTTCAAAACTCAGAACCAATTGATTTACTTTCAGTATCAAATCAGTTAAAGAAAAATGGAAAATTAGATTTAGCAGGAGGAGATTTTTACTTAATCGGTTTAACTCAAAAAGTAGCCTCATCTGCACATATTGAATTTCACTCTAGAATTATTCTTGAAAAATTCATTCAGCGTAAGCTAATTACTATCTCTTCAGAAATTATTGAAAATGCGTATGATGAAACTGTAGATGTTTTTGATTTATTAGATGACGCCGAAGGAAAACTATTTGAAGTAACACAAGGAAACCTTAAAAAAGGAGCAGAAAGAGCTGATTCGTTAGTACAACAATCGATTAATAAAATCCAAGAGATTTCTACCAAGGAAGGAATGAGTGGTTTGGCCACTGGATTTACAAAACTAGATGCTTTAACATCAGGTTGGCAGCCTTCCGATTTAATTATCATTGCAGCTCGTCCTGGTATGGGTAAAACAGCCTTCGTAATATCGATGGCAAAGAACATGGCAATTGATTTTAATCATGCGGTAGCTGTATTTTCATTAGAGATGTCATCTGTACAGTTAATCACCCGTATGATTTCTTCTGAGACAGGATTGACATCAGAAAAATTACGTAAAGGAAATTTAGAGCCACACGAATGGGAGCAGTTAAACGTGAAAGTGAAAAAACTTTCTGATGCACCTATTTTTATTGATGATACTCCTGCATTATCTATTTTCGATTTACGTGCAAAAGCTCGTCGTTTAGTGTCACAACATGGAGTTAAAATATTAATTATTGATTACTTACAGTTAATGACAGCTGGGGGAGCAGGAGGTAACCGTGAACAAGAAATTTCGACGATTTCACGTAACTTAAAAGCACTAGGTAAAGAATTAAATGTACCTGTAATTGCACTTTCTCAGTTATCGCGTGCGGTTGAAACCCGTGGAGGAAGTAAACGTCCATTACTATCCGACCTTCGTGAATCTGGAGCGATTGAGCAGGATGCCGATATTGTATCGTTTATTTACCGTCCTGAATACTACGGAATGACTGAATGGGACGATGACGATCATTCACCATGTGAAGGACAAGGGGAGTTTATCGTAGCAAAACACCGTAACGGTGGTTTGGATAATATTCGTTTGAAGTTTACAGGACATTTGGCAAAATTCTCGGATTTAGAAGAAGGATTTAGTAGTGAATTCCAATCGAGTATGAACTCAGGATTTAACGATGAAGTAGCATCAAGTAATTTTGCTTCACCAGAAGATGCTTTTGGTCCAAGTGACGATGATGTTCCATTTTAATATTTAAATAAAACTTAAAATATTACAGAATACACAATTACTTCAAAGTAATTGTGTATTTTAGTTTTATAATGAAAGATGAGTTAGAAAAAATTAATGGAATTGGCTTAGCAGCAGAAAAAGCGTTAAACTTTATTGAGAAAATAATAGCTGCTCCTTTGATTGAAGGAACAGGAATACTTACTGATAAAGTAGAGTATTGGAGGTTTAAAAATAAAGTAGGCATAATTTTAAAAGCTAAAGAGTTTTTAAAATTAAAAGGCATTGAAACTCCAAAGAAAATTCCTGTAAAGGATTTATCAACACTACTAGAATATAGTTCATATGAAGAAGATAATTTAATGAAAAATAGTTGGGCTAATTTACTTTCAAACTCTTTAAACCCAGAAAATAGATTTGATAGTAATAATATATTTATTCAAATACTAAATCAAATTTCTTTAGATGAAATAAAATTATTATTATCAATTAACGAATTATCAGATTTAGACAAATCAGATAGACACTTATTAAAAGAAGAAATAGAAGCTTTTAATGAAGAAATTAAATTAGTTTTAATAGATAATCTACTAAGGTTAGGGTTATTAAAAGAGTTACATAATATGAGTTTTTCAAGTAGTATAGTATCAGGTCCTTTGGATGGTATTTTTTTAGGAGAGCTTTATTCATTAACTAACTTAGGAAAACCTTTTTAGGCAAAATAACTTCATAAATGAAACAATTTCTTTACATACTAACATTTTTCCTTTTTTCAAACTCGTTATGGGCTTCTTTTATTTATGTACCTATGAGCAATGAAAATCAAAAAAATCATTTAAAAGCATACGGCATTGTGTACTATGCCTTAGAAAATGGTTTAAAATCCAAATGGCTATTGAATTATGATGGAGGCGCTTTTTTAATTGAAAATAATGAAGCAGTAGAAAAAGAATGCAAAATACGTGGCGTGTCGTATCAAATTATTTCAGATGCCAAATCAGCATTAATTTTAGAAGAAATTTCTTCACCTTCAAAAAACCAAGAAGCAGTAACTTTAGAAAAAGCACCAAAAATAGCGGTATATTCTCCTAAAGATAAAATGCCGTGGGATGATGCGGTAACGATGGTATTAACGTATGCTGAAATATCTTTTGATGTAATATATGATGAAGAGGTGTTGAATGATAAATTGTTATTGTATGAGTGGCTGCATTTACATCATGAAGACTTTACAGGGCAGTATGGACGTTTTTATGGAGCTTTTAGAACAGCTCCTTGGTATATTCAACAAAAAAAAGATGCTGAAGCTTTAGCGAAAAGATTAGGGTATAGTAAAGTGTCTGAAGAAAAAGGAGCAGTAGCCAAAAAAATTAGAGATTATGTAGTTGGCGGAGGGTTTATGTTTGCGATGTGTTCTGCAACTGATAGCTTTGATATTGCACTAGCTGCTGATGGGGTAGATATTTGTGAAGGAATGTTTGATGGAGATGCTTCAGAGCCTAATTATCAATCGAAAATTAACTTTAATAAAACACTTGCGTTTAAAGATTTTGAATTGATTCGTAACCCTACTACCTATGAGTTTTCTTCAATAGATATGACTCGTAAGCGAAGAATAAGAAAAGAGGTAGACTATTTTGTATTGAAAGAGTTTTCGGCAAAATGGGATCAAGTTCCAACAATGCTTACCCAAAATCATACTATGTTAGTTAAAGGTTTTATGGGACAAACAACTTCTTTTGACCCTAATACAATAAAATCTACAGTCATTGTTTTAGGAGGCAATAAAACCAATGGAGAGGGGCGCTATATTCACGGAACTAAAGGGAAAGGAATGTTTACTTTTTATGGTGGTCATGATCCTGAAGATTATCAGCATAGAGTAGGAGACCCTAAAACAGAGTTAGACTTACACCCAACCTCTCCTGGATATCGTTTAATATTAAACAATGTATTATTTCCTGCAGCTAAAAAGAAAAAACAGAAAACATAATCCATATGTGTAATTATCTGTTTTTTAGTGTCTTATATTGTTTTTGGTTAAGCCTTGTACCTATTTAATACTACTTAACGTATTAATAAACAACGTTTAAGGTTTTTGTAAAGTGATTCGTTTGTTATTTATATAATTTAGTAAGAGTAAAACCAAAACTTGTATTGTATGGTTTATGATTAGCGCGCAACTTTATACTTCATACCTCATTCTTTAATTTAATAGCTTGATCATCTGTTAAATAGTTTTGGATTTTTAGGCGTATACCGAAAAGCCTAAATAGAGTAGGTAAAAACTAAACTTAAAACTAAATTATCATGGCAACAAAACTTACAGAACCATCTAATGGTGTCGTAAAAGAACAAGTTGGAGCAAATATGGAAACTCCAACTAATGGAATGTATAATACCCTTTGTCAATCATTAAACTTAAGTGACAAAAGTTTTCAAATGATACAAGGTGTATTACCAGTCCAAAGTTCAGCGTCAGAACTATATAACTATTTTGATGGTGTTCCCCCAAAATCTGTAGGAGTATTGTATGAAGGTAACCCTTTAAATACTTTAAGCGGTAATTACGCTACAATGCTAAGTAAAACAGAAGATACAGGTACATTCTTGTATAAAATAGCAATGAGTAATTATACAAACTCTAACAATTGGATTGGAGGTAACATGGGAACTAACCCTATATACACTCCAGCCTTTGAAGAGTTAAAATTACAAGTTGAAAAAGGTTCTTCTGCAGCAATTCATTTTGATTCTCAAACGTCTAATGATGATATTCAAAACTCATGGGCACAAAGCAACGGTTCTTCAGGAGTTGGTTTCTGGGGAAAGAAGTCTAATAGTGTTTCAAAATCATTAAATGAAAAAGCTTCTGCAAGTAGAATTACTGTAGATATGAATTTTAATAAGTATGCTTTTCTAGCTGTTAGAGCAGGAGGATGGTTTTTCTCTGGTTATTTTACTGATATGTACCAAAATCCTGATCAATTTCAAAATCAAGATGATTGGAATAATTTATTTGGTCCATCTGGTTCTTTACAAAGAGTAACCAACCAAGCTTTACTTGTTTCTGGTTACACAATTACTGTAAAATCTTGGGCAACTTATAGTCAATCTGATTTTGAAGAAATTGAAAAAAGTACAGAGACCAATGTATGGCCATTCTATACATCAGGATCATCGTCAAAAGCTACATCTAGCTATAAATTTAATGATGATAAAACGATTTCTGTAACAATTACATCTGCACCAGGAGATTTACAAATTTTTGGTATGGGAGTAATTCCAACAGATAGAGCTGTAACAGGTGGTAGCACAAATCATGCTTTAAAAGCACCTTCAAGATTAATTTAATCTTATAGTTAAGAGAGCACATGAAAACCATGTGCTCTACTTAACCTTTTACATAAATTTATTATAGTTAATTTAAAATAATGAATAATGAAGTCCCCCGAGAGTTTTAATTATTTAGTATTAAACGAACTGGCAGAGTTATTTAACGCACAATTAAGTAATTTTACATTCTATGCATCTTTACCAAATTTACCCACAAACGAAGCTGATTTCTCAGTTTTATTAGATACTATTCCAGTAGGAACTGAGTTTTTTGATAGCGCCCTTCCACTAAATTATTTTAGTGAGGTGTATGGGAGAATTTTAAATGCTCAAATAAACCAACCTTTAGCGATTCAAATAGGGTTGAATGATTATAATAACGCAACAAACTGGATAGTCCCATATACAATACCAAAGTATACACCTAGCTTAAATACTTTTAAAGGAGTAATAGGAAACTCCTCACAGTCAAAAATTATTGTAAAATCAAACGAACAAGTTATACGCATTCCTGTTTACCCAGAATTTCCTGTTTTAGTTGTAAATACCTCTTTAGATAATTTTACTAATGAAGTAGCAAAATCAGTTGTAACAGTAAGCATAGCTTTTAGTAAATCTACTACACAGAAAATTAACTTTGGAAATTGGTTTTCATCTGCTGCTTTTTTATACGCATATCATACTCCAAGCAATTGGGATGACTCTGTAATATCTTGGGATGAAGTTTTTAATCCCAAAACAGGAATATTAAAAAACATTAATTCTTATGTATCTGCTGTTTCAGATATGACAATAAAAATTCATATCTCTGGAACATATACAGAAGAAACAGTAAACTTACTAACATCTATTCCAGAACAAGTAATATTCCCTTTTTATCAGCAAATAAATGGAGCTACAATAGAGTACACTTTAGGAACTGACAAAAGTTTAACAATAACGTTAAAAGTTCCTAAAAATAACGAATACTATCTTTTTGGAGTTCAGTATCAAAATGTAGAAGAATTGTTAACCTAATACTTAAAAATTAAGAAGACTTATGGTCTTTTACCTTTACTAGAATCTAAAAGTATCAAAAAGACATGATTTTCTTATTTTTATAATTATCTATAAATGAATTTTTTGCTTGTTTTTAGAAGTCGATTTTTATAAAAACAGAGTACAACTATTTGTGTATCAAACAAACAAATAAGTTATTTGAATCACGTAAATAAAGGGTTCAATAAAGATTCATTTAGAAAGGGAAAATTAAACGAAAAAGAAAACGTAACTCACTTGAACCCTTTTTCTTTTTACTTAAATAAAAAAGTAATTGCTCATTTTTACATAATCAATTACATTTGTGGGCATAAAACAAAACAATAATGCCAACAACACAACAATTACAAGAGTTTACACAACAAGTTCGTAGAGACATCGTACGCATGGTACATGCTGTAAATTCAGGACATCCAGGAGGTTCTTTAGGATGTGCAGAATTTTTTACGTGTTTATACCAAGAAATCATGGATTATTCTACTGATTTTTCTATGGATGGTAAAAACGAAGATTTATTCTTTTTATCAAACGGGCATATTTCGCCAGTTTATTATAGTGTTTTAGCTCGTAGCGGATTTTTTCCGGTAGCGGAGTTAGCTACTTTTAGAAAATTAGACTCTCGTTTACAAGGACACCCAACTACACACGAGCATTTACCAGGAATACGCATTGCTTCAGGATCGTTAGGTCAAGGTATGAGTGTTGCTATTGGTACAGCCCAAGCAAAAAAGTTAGACGGCGACAACAAAGTGGTATATTCATTACATGGTGATGGGGAATTACAAGAAGGTCAAGTTTGGGAAGCTGTAATGTATGCTGCAGCTAAAAAAGTCGACAACTTAATCTCTACAGTAGATGTAAACGAAAAACAAATTGATGGTTCTACGGATGAAGTTTTAGCTATGGGAAGCTTAAAAGCTAAATTTGAAGCTTTTGGTTGGGATGTTGTAGAAATTGCTGAAGGTAATAATATAGACGCTGTTTTAGCAGGAATGGCAGAAGCAAAGTCACGTACAGGAAACGGAAAGCCAGTTTGCGTATTATTACGTACCGAAATGGGGAACGGAGTTGATTTTATGATGCATACACATGCATGGCATGGTAAAGCACCAAACGATGAGCAATTAGAGGTTGCCTTAGCTCAAAATCCAGAAACCTTAGGAGATTACTAAGAAAAGATATAATCAATACCATAAACGCCATTACGAATTACGTAATGGCTTTTTTTTATGAAAAACTTTACAAAAAAAAGTAAGTAATACCGTAAATTTACGTCTGTAATCATATTCAAAAAATAATCAACAGATACAGATGAAAATAGGAATTGTATGTTACCCTACCTTTGGAGGAAGTGGAGTAGTGGCGACCGAATTAGGAATGGCATTAGCAGATAAAGGGCATGAAGTACATTTTATAACTTACAATCAGCCTGTTCGATTAGATTTCTTTTCTCATCGTTTACATTTTCATGAAGTTGTTTTAGAAGAATATCCACTATTTCAATATCAGCCTTATGAATTAGCTTTATCAAGTAAAATGGTAGAAGTAGTTCAAAAATATGAACTTGAAGTGTTACATGTACATTATGCTATTCCGCATGCATACGCTGCCTATATGGCAAAAAAAATGCTTGAAGATAAAAGTATTGATATAAAAGTAGTAACAACACTACACGGTACGGATATTACCTTGGTAGGAAGTCATCCAACTTATAAAACTGCTGTAGAGTTTAGTATAAACAAATCAGATGAAGTAACAGCTGTATCCAATAGCTTAAAAGAAGATACACTTCGATTATTTAATATTGAAAAAGATATTAAAGTAGTATACAACTTTATTGATGGAGAAAAATATGACAAGGCGCATGAAGGAGAGTGTAAAAGAGAAGCGTTGGCACAATCTGAAGAGAGAATTTTAACACATATAAGTAATTTTAGACCTGTAAAACGAACCGATGATGTAATTCGAATTTTTAATAAGGTTCAAAAAGAAATTCCTTCAAAATTACTAATGGTTGGTGATGGTCCTGAACGTTTAAAAGCTGAAAATTTAGCTAAAGAATTACAAATAGAAGATAAAGTACTATTTATGGGAAATAGTACAGAAGTTGCAAAAATATTATGCTATACAGATGTGTTTTTATTACCGTCTGAAACGGAAAGTTTTGGGTTGGCAGCCTTAGAAGCCATGGCGGCAAGTACACCTGTTATTTCTACTAATACAGGAGGGTTACCAGAAGTAAACATTAATGGTAAAACAGGTTTTTTAAGCGAATTAGGCGATATTGATGGTATGGCTAACAATACTATTGATATTTTGAAAGATGATGTGGTTTTAAATAAATTTAAAGAAAACGCTAAAGAACATATTAAGCTATTTTCACTAGATAATATTCTACCAGCTTATGAGAAACTCTATAAAAAATGTTCAGTAGAAGCATAAAAATTATATTATCTTAAAAAAAGCTAATAAATAGAGAAAGATGATTAAAGAAAAGTACCAATGTTCTCTTGAAAAAATAAAAACTTTAGACACTAAAGTACCTATAAATTTAGTGCTAAGTGGAGGAGCAGAAAAAGGAGTAGCACATATTGCTTTATTAGAAAAACTGGAAGAGTTAAATATTAAAATTAATGCTATTTCGGCTTGTAGTTCAGGTTCTTTAGTAGGATCTATGTATGCTTCTGGTATGAGACCAAAAGAAATATTAAACTTTTTTAAAACGACTGAGATATTTCAATTTTCTTGGATAACAATAGCTAAACCAGGAATTTTTAATTCTTCTAATTATGCAAGATTAATAGAAGACAAAATTAAACCCACATTTGAAGAGTTAAAGATACCCTTAACGGTTTCCACAACTAATTTAAATAGAGGAACCACTCAGTATTTTCATGAAGGTGATTTACTAAAACCAGTATTAGCCTCATGTGCATTACCTGGTTTATTCAACCCTATAAGGATAGATGGTATGCTTTACTCTGATGGTGGAATTATAGATAACTTTCCAACCACACCATTTAAAGATTCAGAATATCCCATTATTGGAAGTTATGTGGTGTATCCTTCAGAAAAAACAAGCGAAGAGTTGAATACCACCTTAAAAGTTTTAGCCCATACATCTAAACTACTGATGTTATCCTCTGAAGAGCATAAGTTTTTTAAAACATACGCTACTATTTGTTTTCCTCTAGGAGAATACAGTGGATTTAGTACAAAAGAAGTAGATGCTATTTATGAAACAGCTAAAAATTATATAAATGGAAGACTAAAATAAAGAAAAGAGGTGTAAAAACTCTTTATGAATTATAAAACTGTAAACTCTCTTTGATTAACTCATCAGAAGCCTTAGCGTTAATTTTATAATCTTCATAATCGTTCAGGAGAACAAAGTTAATTTCTCCACCAACATTCTTTTTATCATGTTTCATCAATTCAAGAATTGGTTGAAAATCTTCTTCAGATAACGTAACTTTACCATATATTTTAATAATAGCTTCTTTTATTTCAGACACTTTATCTTCTGGGAAGTTTAAAACTTTTGAAGATAAGTAAGCTTCACAAACCATTCCAATAGCAATCGCCTCACCATGTGTTAAAGTTTCTTTTTCAGGGGCTTCTAAAAAATATGATTCTACACCATGACCAATAGTATGCCCCCAATTTAAAACCTTACGAATACCTTGTTCTTTAGGATCATCTAAAACAACTTCATTTTTAATTTCTATCGAACGATGAATCAAGTCAATAATATTAAGTTTATCGTTATCTTTAATTTCGTTAAATAATTGAATGTCGTGTGTCATTCCATATTTAATGATTTCCGCAGTACCAGAACGAATTTCTCTAGCGGTAACTGTATGTAAATATTCAGGATCAATAATAATTAATTCTGGGTTTGCAAATACACCAATTTGATTTTTTAAAACACCTAAATCAACACCTGTTTTACCACCAACAGAAGCATCTACCATACTCAACAAAGTAGTAGGAATATTTACAAAGTCAATTCCACGCTTAAATGTAGAAGCAACAAAACCACCCAAATCAGTAATTACACCACCACCTAAAGTAATTAATAAACTTTTCCTGTCAGCACCCAATTCAGTCATTACATTCCATACCCCCATACAAGTTTCCATGTTTTTATGAATCTCACCAGCATCAATTTGAATAACCTCTATTGGTTTATCTGTAGTAAATAACTGCATGAATAGAGGGTAACAACAATTTAAAGTATTGTCATCCACTAAAATAAAAACTGAAGAGTAGTTTTTACTAGAAATTAAAGAAGTTAATTCATTATAGCCTTTTTCTTCAAAATGAATAGGGTATGTTGCTGCGTTAATTGTGGTCATGATAACAAAAAAATATAAGGCGAAATTAAATAGAAAAAATTAAAATATATCAGTCTACTCAATTATATTTGTCTCAAAAAATAAAGATATAATATTACCTCGATAATGAGATTTTTTGATAATACAGAAACTGCTTTTAAATTAAAATCTGACTCAGAGTTAGAACGTGCATATTTTTTGTTTAAAATGATTCAGAGCCAACCGATGGTTCGAATAGGTACAGCGGTAACAAACTTTGCTTTAAAAGCACATTTACCAGTTGAAGGATTAATCCGTTCAACAGTTTTTGATCATTTTTGTGGAGGAGTAAGTGAAGATGATTGCTTACCAAATATCGAAAAAATGTACGAGCAAGGTAACGTACATAGTATTTTAGATTATTCAGTAGAAGGTAAAGAAGATGAAGCGCAGTTTGATGACGCTTTAAAAATGACGTTAAAAACGATTAATTTTGCTGAAGAAAAGCAATCCATTCCTTATGCTGTTTTTAAACCAACTGGTTTTGGTCGTTTTGCTTTATATCAAAAATTAACAGAAGGAAAAGAATTAACTTCAGAAGAAAAAGTAGAGTGGGATAGAGTTGTAGAACGTTTTCACATTGTGTGTAAAGCAGCAAAAATAAAAGATGTTCCGTTATTAATAGATGCAGAAGAAAGTTGGATGCAAGATGCGGCTGATGATTTAATTGAAGAATTAATGGAAATCTACAATAAAGAAAAAGCCATCGTTTTCAATACATTACAAATGTACCGTCATGATCGTATGGAGTATCTTCGAAATTTACACAAAAGAGCACATCAAAAAGGATATCATATCGGAATGAAAGTTGTTCGTGGTGCTTATATGGAAAAAGAGCGAGAAAGAGCCAAAGAAAATGGTTATGAATCTCCTATTTGTGTAGATAAACAAGCAACTGACGACAATTATAACAAAGCTGTTCGTTATATGATGAATCATAAGAATATGGCAATTTTTGCCGGAACTCATAATGAAGAAAGTTCATATTTATTGATGGACTTAGCTAAAGAACATAATATTGCTAAAGATGATAAACGCATGTGGTTTGGTCAATTATATGGTATGAGTGATCATATTAGTTTCAACTTAGCTAAAGAAGGATATAATGTAGCGAAATATGTTCCTTTTGGACCTGTTCGTGATGTGATGCCATACCTAATTCGTAGAGCAGAAGAAAACACTTCAGTTGCAGGACAAACTTCAAGAGAATTAAACTTACTTAAAACTGAAAAAGCACGTAGAAAGCTTTAATGAATACAGTTGATGAAATAAAAGAAGCTATCTATAAAAATAAAAAAAGATTAGCTAAAGAGCTCCAAGAAAGTAGGGAGCTTCTTTTTCTTGTGAGAAAATCTCTAACTACATCATTAACAGACGAAGAAAAGGCAAAAGTAAAAGAACAAACACTTGATATTTGTAAAGCAATTCCTGCCTTTACAGTGTTTATGCTGCCAGGAGGAGCATTACTTTTGCCTTTACTTATAAAATTAATTCCTGATATTTTACCAAGTGCTTTTAGAGCAGATGATGAGGAATTAGAAGAAAGTAAACCTGAATAATTTTTAGTTAGCTTTCAATAAATTAAGTTCTTTATCCAAACAAGATAGAAAGTTAAGACTCCCGAAGTTCATTTAAAGGATGAGAAAATCACATAAAATGATGTTTTTATAATGCTTTAAATGAAACATTACGAATTCATAAATAAAATTTCGTAAATCGTAAACAATAAAACACTACTTTTGCAGCTTCAAAATAAGCACGAATGCAATCAATAAGAAATATTGCTATTATAGCACACGTTGACCACGGAAAGACAACCTTGGTAGACAAAATTATAGATCAAGCTAAAATTTTAGATGAGCGTAAAGAACGTACTGATTTATTATTAGATAATAACGACTTAGAGCGTGAACGTGGTATTACCATTTTATCTAAAAACGTATCAGTAAACTATAAAGGAGTTAAAATTAATGTAATTGATACTCCTGGGCACGCCGATTTTGGTGGTGAAGTAGAACGTGTATTAAAAATGGCAGATGGAGTTTTATTATTGGTTGATGCTTTTGAAGGACCAATGCCTCAAACACGTTTCGTATTAGGAAAAGCAATAGAATTAGGATTAACTCCTATCGTAGTAGTAAATAAGGTTGATAAGGAAAACTGTACACCAGATTTAGTACATGAAAAAGTATTCGATTTAATGTTTGCTTTAGAAGCAAATGAAGATCAATTAGACTTTACAACTATTTATGGTTCGGCTAAAAATGGATGGATGAGCACTGATTGGCAAGACCCAAAGGAAGATATCATCGATTTATTAGATGCTGTTATCGAAACAATTCCTGAAGCACCTTACCGTGAAGGTTCTCCTCAAATGCAAATTACATCGTTAGATTATTCTTCTTTTAAAGGAAGAATTGCCATTGGACGTGTATACCGTGGAGACTTAGAAAAGAACCAAGAATACATGCTTTGTAAAGCTGATGGATCTACGAAAAAAGTACGTATCAAAGAATTACACGTTTTTGAAGGAATGGGTAAAGCAGAGACTGATAAAGTACGTAGTGGAGATATTTGTGCTATTACTGGTATTGATGATTTTGAAATTGGTGATACTATTGCCGATTTAGAAAACCCAGAAGCATTACCAAGAATTGAAGTAGATCAACCTACTATGAGTATGTTATTTACAATTAATAATTCTCCATTCTTTGGTAAAGAAGGTAAATTTGTTACTTCTCGTCACTTACGTGATCGTTTATTTAAGGAGATGGAGAAGAATTTAGCGTTACGTGTTGATGAAACGGATACTGAAGATAAATTTAACGTTTTCGGACGTGGAGTATTACACTTATCAGTATTGATAGAAACAATGCGTCGTGAAGGATATGAATTACAAGTTGGACGTCCGCAAGTAATTTTAAAAGATATTGATGGAGTTAAGAGTGAACCATACGAAACATTATCTATTGATGTTCCTGAAGATGTATCTTCTAAAGCTATTAACTTAGTTTCTTTACGTAAAGGAGATTTATTAGTAATGGAACCAAAAGGTGACTTACAACACTTAGAATTTACTATTCCATCTAGAGGATTAATTGGTTTACGTAATAAAATATTAACAGCGACTGCAGGTCAAGCAATTATAAATCACAGATTTAGCGAATACGGGCCATATAAAGGAGAGTTTGCTGAGGAATTAAAAGGAGCTATTATTTCTTCTGAAACAGGTAAAGCAACTGCTTATGCAATTGACCGTTTACAAGATAGAGGACGTTTCTTTATTGATCCTAACCAAGAGATTTACAAAGGTCAGGTAGTTGGAGAAAATTCAAAGTCAGATGATATGGCTGTTAACCTAATTAAAGGGAAAAAATTAACAAATGTACGTTCATCAGGAAACGATGATAGTGTTAAAATTGCTCCAAAAATCGATTTTTCTTTAGAAGAATGTATGGAGTATATCAGAGCTGATGAGTATTTAGAAGTAACTCCTGAAAGCTTACGTATGCGTAAAATTGATTTTAGATAATAGAATATTTCTAAAAGAAAATATAAGAAGAACCACCTAGTTTTAGGTGGTTTTTTATTTTTATTAAAAATAACTTGCATAATTAAAAATAAATAACAAATATTTGCAGTAACAAAATAAAAGACATGAGTTTTATTCAATTACATCATCATCATTTTCATATTTGCACTCAAGCGAACTGAAAATGTATTGAATAAAAACAAAATATATTTTAAACCCGTTTGAGTAAATCAAACGGGTTTTTTATTTCCAAGGCGCCAGGAAAAAATCTTCTCAAAACGATTTACTCAAACCCATTCAAAACTAAAATGAGTAAATTAAAAATAGCCATACAAAAATCAGGAAGACTCAACCAAGAGTCTCTACAAATTCTTAAAGACTGTGGAATTTCTATCGATAATGGTAAAGATCAATTAAAAGCTTCAGCAAACAATTTTCCATTAGAGGTTTTTTATCTAAGAAATGGAGATATTCCACAATATCTAAAAGATGGAGTTGTGGATGCAGCTATCATTGGTGAGAACTTACTAATTGAAAAAGGGGAAGAAATTCAATTTATTGAAAAATTAGGTTTTTCAAAATGTAAAGTATCCTTAGCAGTCCCAAAAAATGAAGAATATAAAGGAATAAACTACTTTCAGAATAAAAAAATAGCAACTTCATATCCAAACACAGTTTTAAAATTTCTAGAAGAAAATAACATAAAATCACAATTACATATTATTAACGGTTCTGTAGAAATAGCCCCAAATATTGGTTTAGCAGACGGAATCTGTGATATTGTATCTAGTGGTTCAACTTTATTTAAAAACAACTTAAAAGAAGTAGAAGTTCTATTAAAATCGGAAGCTGTATTGGCAGTTTCACCTAAGATTCAAGAAAAACAACAAGCAATACTTAACAAATTACAATTTAGGCTTCAATCAGTATTAAAAGCAAGACAATCAAGATACGTGTTACTAAATGCTCCGAATGAAAAACTAGACAAAATCATTGATATTTTACCAGGAATGCGTAGCCCAACAGTACTTCCTTTAGCTGAAGAGGGGTGGAGTTCTGTACACTCAGTATTAAATAAAAATCAATTTTGGGAAATTATAGATGAACTAAAAAGCAATGGAGCTGAAGGTATTTTGGTGTGTCCAATAGAAAAAATGGTTATTTAATCACAGGGCGATAGCCAAGGATTTAATTCCCATATCTGTGCCGATTACAGAAGAAGGATGATAGTTAAAACAATAAAAATAAACAGATGAAAATTATAAAAAATCCAACAATAGAAACTTGGAATTCATTGTGTAAAAGAGCTACTTTAAGCGAAAACAGTTTACAAGAAACGGTACAAACAATATTAAATGATGTGAAGCTTAATAAAGATAAAGCCTTAAAAAAATATACACAATTATTTGATGGAGTGTTGTTAACCGAGTTAGAAGTTTCTAAAAAAGAGTTAGAAGAAGCACAAAACTTAGTTTCAGAAGAATTAAAATTAGCCATACAGTTAGCAAAATCTAATATTGAAACATTTCACAACTCTCAAAAGGAAGCACCTAAAAAAATAACAACTACAAAAGGTGTTACTTGTTGGAGAAAAAGTGTAGCAGTAGAAAAAATAGGTTTGTATATTCCAGGAGGTTCTGCACCGTTATTTTCTACGATTTTAATGTTAGGTATTCCAGCAAAAATTGCTGGTTGTAAAGAAATAGTACTATGTACGCCAACAAGTAAGGAAGGTAAAATTAACCCAGCTATTTTATACACTGCTTCTTTGGTAGGAGTAACTAAAATTTTTAAAATTGGAGGAGCTCAAGCTATTGGAGCGATGGCGAACGGAACAGAAACCGTTCCTCAAGTATATAAAATATTAGGACCAGGAAATCAGTTTGTAACCAAAGCAAAAGAACTGGTACAACAACAAGGGGTAGCTATTGATATGCCTGCAGGTCCGAGTGAAGTACTTGTAATTGCAGATGAAACATCAAACCCTGTTTTTGTAGCTTCCGATTTATTATCACAAGCAGAACACGGAGCAGATAGTCAAGCTATTTTAGCCACTACTTCTGAAAAAGTTGCTCAAAATGTTATAACAGAACTAAACAAACAAATAGAAGAATTGCCTAGAAAAGAATTAGCTAAAAAAGCAATAGGGAACAGTTTTGCAGTTGTTTTAAATTCTAAAGAAGAATGTATAGGTTTTAGTAATGAATATGCTCCAGAGCACTTAATTATAGCATCAGAAAAAGCTTCTGAATATATCGAAGGAATTGTAAATGCTGGTTCAGTATTCTTAGGGAATTACAGTTGTGAAAGTGCAGGTGATTATGCTAGTGGTACTAATCACACCTTGCCAACTAACGGTTATGCAAAAAACTATAGCGGAGTTTCGTTAGACAGTTTTGTAAAGAAAATTACTTTTCAAGAAGTATCTAAAGAAGGAATAGAAAATATAGGTGAAGCTATAGAATTAATGGCAGAAGCAGAAGGCTTACAAGCGCACAAAAATGCCATTACAGTTAGATTAAGCTCATTAAATAACTAAGCGTCATTTCGAACGTATGTGAGAAACCTTAACCTTATTGAGTAACACCTCAAAATAGTTAACAATGAAAAAAATAAACTTAAATAAGATAGTACGCACAAACATTCAACAATTAAAAGCTTATTCTTCTGCTAGAGATGAATTTAAAGGTGTTGCTGAAGTGTATCTAGATGCCAATGAGAATCCATTTGGTGTTTTGAATCGCTATCCAGATCCGCAACAAATAGCAATTAAAAAACGATTGTCTGAGGTTAAAGATGTAAATGAGAATCAAATTTTTATAGGAAATGGAAGTGATGAAGTAATCGATTTAGCATTTAGAATATTTTGTAATCCGGGGAAAGACAAAGCCTTAACTTTTACACCCTCTTATGGAATGTATAATGTTTCCGCAGCTATTAATGATATTGAATTGATTGAATTAGCTTTAAATCAAGATTTTCAGATAAATATAGGTGCTTTAGAACCTTACTTAGAAGATGAAAATTTAAAAATAATATTCATTTGTTCACCAAATAACCCAACAGGTAACTGTTTTGAAGATGAAACAATTGAGTTTATTCTTAGTAAATTTAAAGGAATTGTAATTATTGATGAAGCTTATATTGATTTTAGCTCTAAAGAATCTTTTATAAATCAATTAAAAAATTACCCTAATTTAATTATAAGTCAAACCTTCAGTAAGGCTTGGGGATTAGCAGGTGTTAGAGTTGGAGTAGCGTATGCTGGTAAAGAAATCATTGATATATACAACAAAGTGAAGCCACCCTACAATATCAGTGCTTTAAATCAAGAAGCTGTGCTTAATAAGCTAGATAACTTAGCACAGTTTGAGATTGAGAAAAATATCATTCTCAATGAAAAGGAAAAACTAGAAAAACAGCTGCAAGAAATTGAATTAGTAAAAAAGATATATCTTTCTGAAGCTAATTTTATACTAATTGAGGTTACAAACGCTAATAAATTGTATAACTCGTTAGTAGCTCAAAAAATTATAACTAGAAACAGGAATAGTTTGGTAAATAATTGCATACGAATTACGGTAGGAAGTGAGAAAGAAAACAAAAAATTAATGGCAGCATTAGAGGAATTGAGTGTTACACCTGATGAAGTTGAAAATTCATTTTAAATTTAAAAAACGATGAAAAAAATATTATTTATAGATAGAGATGGTACCTTAATTAAAGAACCAGCAGATGAACAAACAGATTCGTTTGAGAAATTACAATTCTACCCAAAGGTTTTTCAAGGATTGAGTAAAATAGCCAAAGAACTCGACTTTGAATTAGTGTTAGTCACGAACCAAGATGGATTAGGAACGGAAGTATATCCAGAAAATACATTTTGGCCAGTACATAACTTTGTGATGAATACCTTAAAAGAAGAAGGTATTGAGTTCGTAGAAGAAATCATTGACAGAACTTTTGCTAAAGACAACCAACCTACGAGAAAACCAAAAACAGGTTTATTGACAAAATATTTTTCTAAAGAGTACGATTTGAAAAACTCTTTTGTGATTGGTGACCGTTTAACCGATATAGAACTTGCTAAAAACTTGGGAGCTCAAGGAATTTACATCAATGATGAAACGAATTTAGGAACTGATGAAATTACTGTAAAAAGAGAGGAACTAGATGGTTTTATAGCTTTAGAGAGTAACAATTGGAACACGATTTATGAGTTTTTAAAGTTGGAAGAACGTTCTGCTTCTATTGAAAGAAATACCAATGAAACTCAAATAAAAATAGAAGTAAATTTAGATGGAACAGGGAAAAGTACGATTGATACGGGTATTGCTTTTTTCGATCATATGTTAGATCAAATAGCACGTCATGGTCAAATGGATCTGAATATACAAGTAAAAGGGGATTTAGAAGTAGATGAGCATCATACTATTGAAGATACAGCGATAGCATTAGGAGAAGTGTTTTATAAAGCACTTGGTAATAAACTAGGGATTGAACGTTATGGATTCTGTTTACCAATGGATGATTGCTTAGCTCAAGTAGCTATTGACTTTGGTGGAAGAAACTGGTTGGTTTGGGAAGCTGATTTTAAACGAGAAATGATAGGAAAAATACCAACAGAAATGTTTTTCCACTTTTTTAAATCGTTTACCGACGGTGCTAAATGTAATTTGAATATCAAAGCAGAAGGAACAAATGAACATCACAAAATAGAAGCCATTTTTAAAGCTTTTGCCAAAGCTATAAAAGTGGCTGTAAAAAGAGATGTAGATAAGATGATTTTACCATCAACAAAAGGAGTTCTATAATCAATTACGAATTAAAAATTCTTTACTCATAATTAAAACATGATAGCTATTATAAAATATAATGCTGGAAATATACGATCGGTACAAAATGCGCTAACTCGCTTGGGGTACGAAAGTATTATAACTGATAATCCAGAAGAAATACAATTGGCAGATAAAGTAATATTTCCTGGGGTTGGAGAAGCAAGTTCAGCAATGCAATACTTAAAAGAAAGAAATCTTGATGAGTTAATTGTTTCCCTAAAACAACCTGTACTAGGAATTTGTCTAGGGTTACAGTTAATGTGCACATACTCAGAAGAAGGAGATACCGAATGTTTAGGTATTTTTGATACGTGTACAAAACAGTTTCCTCCAAAAGAAAAAGTCCCACATATGGGATGGAATAACTTTTCTGAATTAAAATCATCTGAACTGTTTACAAACATAGCTTTAGAAGACGATGTATACTATGTTCATGGATATTATGCAGAAGTATCTAAAAACACACTGGCAATCTGCGATTATATTTTTCCGTTCAGTACCGTTATGCAGAAAGATAATTTTTATGCGATGCAATTTCATCCAGAAAAATCAGCAGATGTTGGAGAGCAGTTATTGAAGAATTTTTTAGAGTTATAAAAAGAAATTAAAATGAGAATTATACCCGCAATAGATATTATAGAAGGAAAATGTGTTCGCTTGACTAAGGGCGATTATGATACCAAAAAAATATATAATGAAAGTCCGTTAGAAGTAGCTAAAGAATTTGAGGCAAACGGAATAGAATACTTACATGTTGTTGATTTAGATGGCGCAAAATCTAGTCGAATTATAAATCACAAAGTATTAGAACAAATAGCAACGAAAACGAATTTAAAAATTGATTTTGGAGGAGGTCTAAAGTCAGGTGAAGATGCTCGAATTGCATTTGAAAGTGGTGCAAACCAAATAACAGGAGGAAGCATAGCTGTAAAAAATCCAGATACATTTATTGGATGGCTTACTAAATATGGAAAGGGTAAAATAATTTTGGGAGCTGATTGTAAAGATAGAAAAATTGCGACTAATGGTTGGTTACAAACCTCAGAAGTTGATGTTGTTGAATTTATAAGTGAATATCAAGAAATAGGTATTGTAAACACTATTTGTACCGATGTAGCTAAAGACGGGATGTTACAAGGAGCTTCTTTAGATTTATATTTAGAAATTTTGAGTAAAACCTCAGTCAAATTAATAGCGAGTGGAGGGGTAGCTAATATCAATGATTTACATCGATTAAAAGAAATTGGTTGTGAAGGAGCCATTGTAGGTAAAGCCATTTATGAAGGAAATATAAGTTTAAAAGAATTACAAGAATTTATAAACTAAGACATGTTAAAGAAAAGAATTATTCCATGTTTGGATATAAAAAATGGAAGAACGGTTAAAGGGGTCAATTTTATAGATATTAAAGATGCTGGAGATCCAGTAGAATTAGCAAAACAATATGTAAAACAAGGAGCGGATGAATTAGTATTTTTAGATATTACAGCTACTTTAGAAAATAGAAAAACTTTGGTTGAATTGGTAAAAACAATTGCACGAGAGGTTAATATTCCATTTACTGTTGGAGGCGGAATCAGTACTGTAGAAGATGCCGTAGCTTTAATCCAAGCAGGGGCAGATAAAGTAAGTATTAATTCTTCTGCAGTTAAAAATCTGCAATTAATAACCGATTTAAAAAACCGATTCGGAAGTCAGTTTGTTGTGGTTGCCATTGATACTAAAAATGTAAATGGTAATTGGAAAGTATTTACGAAAGGAGGCACTTTTGAAACCGAATTAGAAACTGTGAGTTGGGCAAAAGAGGTAGAAAAATTAGGAGCTGGTGAAATTTTATTAACCTCTATGAATAGTGATGGTACTAAAAACGGATTTGATATTGAAGTAACCAATGCAGTAAGCAAAACTGTAAATATTCCTGTGATTGCTTCTGGTGGAGCTGGAAAAGTAGCGCACTTTACAGAAGTGTTTACCAAAACCCAAGCAAGTGCAGGATTAGCGGCTAGCATTTTTCACTTTGGTGAAATACCAGTACCCGTACTAAAAAACGAATTAAAAAAACAAAACATAGCTATACGATGAATATAGATTTTTCAAAAGGAAACGGGTTAATTCCTGTTGTTATTCAAAACAATACTACTTTGCAGGTGTTAATGTTGGGTTATATGAATAAAGAAGCCTTTACCAAAACACAAAAAGAAGGAAAAGTTACTTTTTATAGCCGAAGTAAAAATAGACTTTGGACAAAAGGTGAGGAATCAGGAAACTTTTTATGGGTAAAAGATATTCAGGTAGATTGTGATAATGATACTTTGTTGATTAAAGCTACTCCCGAAGGACCTACTTGTCATAAAGGAACAACTTCTTGCTTTGGTGAGGAAACACCTAAAGGTTTTTTGTATTCATTAGAAAGTATCATTTCTGACAGAATAGATAATAATGTTGAAACGTCTTATACTAATAAACTCTACAAAAGAGGAATTAACAAAGTGGCTCAAAAAGTAGGAGAGGAGGCTGTAGAAGTAGTTATTGAAGCGAAAGACAACAATGATGAATTATTTAAAAACGAGGCTGCCGATTTATTATATCACTATTTAATCTTACTAAAAGCTAAAGGTTTTACGATTACTGATATTGAAAAAGTTTTAAAAAGTAGAAATTGATTAAGTTGGTTAGTATATTACAAACCAGGTATAAGAACTATATCTGGTTTGTAATATTATATATCATTACTTATAGAACTATAACTCCTTCCTGTTTTTCCATTGAAATTTTTCTTTGTTGGCATCATTCCAATTAGCTACCTTTTCAAGTATAGTATCGATTTTAGTTTTATCAAGCCATTTTCCATCAACAAACACACCAGATATAGTACGAGTGTTATTAATATCTGTTAAAGGATTTTTATCTAGTAAAATTAAATCAGCAAATTTCCCTGTTTCAATAGTCCCTATCTTATCACCGATTTCTAGCCATTCAGCAGGTAAACTTGTTGCAGAAGCTAAGGCTTCCTCATTTGTTAATCCAGCATCTACTAATAACTCTAATTCATCATGAAGAGAAAAGCCCCAAACGATTCCAGAAATACCGGCATCTGTTCCTGCAAGCATAGGCACACCTTCTTCTTTAAAAGCTTTTACAATCTGTGCATGAAAATCTTTTTGTTTATTGTAGAATTCAATTAATTTGGGAGAAGCTCCATAATAACGATTCGAGTTTAACCACTTACTTTTCATAAGAGGATGTACATACTTTAAACTTGGTAAGTTTTGAATACTTTCTAATGATTCAGCCTGTTTTGAAATCCAGTCCATGTTTGATAAGTTCGGAATTAACCAAGTATTATTTTCTTTGGCTAAACGAGCAAATTCTTGCGCTTTTTCATAACTATAATCATTCGTCTGTTTCGATAATTCTTCGGCATGTGCTATGAGTCCGAAATGTGGTATAAATAAATCTTCAGCAGGTTTTCCTTCAAAAGCTGTAGGAATGTGCCCAACAACTTTTATATCCTGTTTTTCAGCTTCATCAATAACAGCTTTAAAGGTTTCTTCGTTTAACCAGGTATAAACCTTTATAAATCTATATCCTAAACCTTTGGCATTTCTAACCGATTGTCGTCCTTCTAAAGGAGTTGTGGCTTTAATTTCATTTCCTTCTCCATCAATTACAGCGGCTATTGCCATACGTGGGCCAATAACACTTTTTTCCATTATTTTATCTCTTTGTGCGAAGTGCCCAAGCCTTCCACTTAATTCAAATACTGTAGTAACTCCGTTTGCTATGTATGGAGTCATTAAGTTCTGTGTGTTAAAGTTTATTGTAGAACCTCTAGTTGCATATCCTTGAGAAAAACTACCATTGTTCAGCGTATGTACGTGCATATCAATTAGCCCTGGAATAAGCCATTTATCTTTCCCATGAATAATTGTTGCTTCAGAAGGAATAGAATCATTTATAGACTTTATTTTGTTATTGTGAATTACTACTGTTGCGTTTTCAATAACGTTATTATTTTCTGTCATCGGTATCACATTGACGTTTTTTATAACGTATGTATTACTATCTTTTTTAGTTTCCGGTTTGCTGTTTTTTGCACAGTTAAGTAATAAAAATGATATTATTAAGAGTAATAATAAAGTGCTAATTTTTAGGTGTTTCATGAAGCTTAGTTTTCTTGTAGACGTCTTAGAATAAAAAATGTTACAGATGATAAGAAATGAAAGGATTATTAATAATTGATTGTCTATTTTTGTAGTATGAAAGAAGCCTTACATCAATTGTTTATCGAGTTTCAAAACAGCATACAAAAAAATAATTTTGTAAAATTAACTTTAAGTAAACCAATTCGTAAAAGTGATGAATTATCGAATGTATACGTTCGCCAGATAACGTTGAAAGGAGACGTTTGTTTTCAGTTTTTATATCGATATAAAACAAATGATCAAACAAAAAACTATTCGTTTGAAGAAAGTATTGAAGAGCTTACCGATTTACTTTCAGAAAAGTTTAGAGCGACAACATTGTTTACGCTAGAAAATGATTTGTTGGTGTTTATTTCTAAAAAGAAAAAAATAAGTTATAAAACTACACAGCCTAGTTTTAAGAATAAATTACCTGAAACCCACGATAAGCCTAAAGAAAAAAGAGCTGAAAATAGCGAATATTTATATCATTTAGGAGTAACGGATAAAGAAGGAAAAGTAATTCCTAAAATGGCGGATAAATACCGCCAAATTAATAAGTATTTAGAAATTATTGAAGCTCAAATACAATCAGTTAAATTACCTAAGCATATCAATATTGTAGATATGGGCTCAGGAAAAGGCTATTTAACTTTTGCTTTGTACGATTACTTGGTCAATCAAAAAGGATATACTGCCAGTGTAACAGGTATTGAGTTACGACAAGATTTAGTTGATTACTGTAATGATATTGCTAAAAAATGTGAATTTAAAGGATTACTTTTTGTAGCTCAACCTATACAAGAGTATGATAACAATAAAATTGATATTTTAATTGCTCTACACGCTTGTGATACGGCGACCGATGATGCTATTTACAAAGGTTTGGTTTCAAAAGCAGAATTGATTGTTTGCGCTCCGTGTTGTCATAAACAAATCCGCCAGCAAGTAAAAGGAAAAGAGCAGGAGAGTCCCTTATTAAAATATGGAATTTTTAAGGAACGTCAGTTTGAAATGGTTACCGATACCATTCGTGCTTTAATTTTAGAGAAAAACAATTATACTACCAAGGTTTTTGAGTTTATAAGCAATGAGCACACGCGTAAAAATGTAATGCTAATTGGTGCTAAATCATCTAAAAAAGTAGATAAAAAACGTATTGAAGCTAAAATTTCAGATTTAAAAGAAGCTTATCAAATTGAGCAACACTATTTAGAAGGGTTGCTATAATGTTTTTATAATGATTACATCTGTTAGTAATGTATTTAAAAATCTTCAGCTAGAAAATGAAGAGTTAAAAGTAGTTGAGAGTATTTTTTCGGAGGTAACGTATAAAAAAGGCGATACCATATTACAAACGAATGAAAAAGTATACTACCAATACTATGTAGTAAAAGGTTGTTTACGAACGTTTTTTTTGGATACTAAAGGAAAAGAGCATACGATACAATTTGCTATTAACGACTGGTGGATTAGTGATTACATAGGTTATTTTTCTGAATCAGAATCTGTACTTTCTATTGAGTGTATTACAAATGCTACTGTGTTAAAAGTGGCTAAGAAGGATTTGGATAATACCTATGAAAAAGTACCCAAAATAGAACATTTTTTTAGAAAAAAGTTAGAACGTTCAACAGTACGATTTCAAAAAAGAATTTTAAATAACTTAGTATTATCAGCTAAAGAAAGGTATCATTTATTTTTACAAACCTACCCAAATATAGAGCAGCAAATTAAAAATTACCATTTAGCATCGTACCTAGGAATAACAACAGAAAGTTTAAGTAGAATACGAAAAGAAGCTTTATAAAGGTCTTTATTACCATACATCAATTTTTTTTCACCTTTCATATACTAATTTTGAGGTAACTTAAAAATAGAAATAATATGAAAAAAGTAGTATTTGTACTTACTAGTCATGAAGAACTAGGAAATACAGGAGAAAAAACAGGATTTTGGATTGAAGAATTTGCCGCACCTTATTATTTGTTAAAGGATAAAGGAGTGGAAGTAACTTTAGCATCTCCAAAAGGAGGACAACCACCAATTGATCCAAAAAGTAACGAACCAGATTTTCAAACACCAGCTACACATCGTTTTAATAAAGATGAAGAACTTCAAGCTGTATTAGCAAACACAATGAAATTGAGTGAAGTTAAAGAAGGTGATTATGATGCAATTTTTTACCCTGGAGGACATGGACCTTTATGGGATTTAGCTGAAAACAAAGATTCTGTTGCTTTAATAGAAGCTTTTTATACAAATAATAAGCCAGTAGGAGCTGTTTGTCATGCGCCTATTGTATTAAAAGACGCTAAATTTAATAAAGAGTCTTTGGTGAAAGGTAAAAAAGTAACTGGTTTTTCTAATACAGAAGAAGATGCAGTGCAATTAACTTCAATTGTACCGTTTTTAGTAGAAGATGAATTAAAAAATAATGGTGGTATTTATAGCAAATCAGGAGATTGGGAAGAGTACGTAATTGAAGATGGAAATTTAATCACCGGACAAAACCCAGCATCATCAGAATTAGTAGCTGAAAAAATATTAGCTAAATTATAATTATCAATAATAACTTTTTTAGAAAAATCGGTTAAGAATATTTTAACCGATTTTTTTCTTTTTCAAGAACAAGCAAAAAGGTTTTATCGTACTTTTAGCTTATTAGAATACAGATAAAATGAAAGAATCTAAACCACTAATTATAGCTGCTTTTATTGCCATTTATATCATTTGGGGATCAACCTATTTGCTAAATAAAATTGTTGTTACCGAGGTTTCTCCTCTATTATTAGCAGCTATTCGATTCTCTATATCAGGAGTGTTAATTATGTTAATTGCTAAGCTTTTAAAAAGATCGATTAAAGTAACTAAGAAACAACTTTTAAACTCTGCGATAGCAGGTTTCCTTTTTTTAGTATATGGAAATGGAATGTTTGTTTGGGCATTAAAGTTTGTTGATAGTGGTTTTGGGGCTTTATTAGCTGCAACACAGCCTTTATTCGTTTTATTACTACTACGTTTAATTGATGGAAAAAAGATGCAACGACAATCAATTATTGGAGTTATTTTGGGAATCATAGGAATGTACTTGTTGGTAAGTCAAAATGAAATAACTACTTCAAAAGATATGCTAATAGGAATCTTTATGATTTTTTCATGCGTATTAAGTTGGAGTTACGGTAGTGTTTTTGTGGCCAAAGCTACGCTTCCTAAAAACTTTTTTGTAAGTACAGGTTATCAAATGCTTTTTGCAGGATTTTTTCTCTTTATAGGCTCATTGTTATTAAAAGAAACTTGGTCTTCTCCGATAGATTGGTCCTTTAAAGCGCAAGCAGCTATGTTTTTATTAATTGTCTTTGGAAGTATTGTTGCTTTTACATCTTTTAATTATTTATTAAAAATTGTTCCAACAGAAAAAGTATCAACATCAGCGTATGTAAATCCAGTTGTAGCCTTATTTTTAGGGTGGTATTTTTTAGATGAAACCTTAACAACACAATCGGTAATAGCATCTATTGTATTATTATCAGGAGTTTATTTTATTACATCAAGAAAACGAATATCTAAACTTAAAGTAACCAGTAAACCACAAAAAGTATAAGAAGTTTAACTTTATATTCTTAAAGAAAGAGTTGTTCTCTAATATTAAAAAATTAAATTTTTTGGTGTGGCCTTTGAAGTTGTACTTCTTTTATTAAAGCTGTAGTAACGTCATAAATAGGTTGTTTAGTCATTTTACTTTTTAACCAAGCATAGAAACTCATTACAAAAATATCTTCTTGTTTAGCTCCAATAAAAACAAATGAATTCTCTACTAAATTGAAAAAATCAGAAGTAGTTACTATGTCTGGGTTTTTATAATACTGCTCAACTAATTTTAAAAACGTGATTACTCTTTCTTGATTAATATCTAATAAAAACTGAATATGTTTTCGTTTAAAACTTAATAATCTAGATTCAAATAAATCTATATTTTGTAATTCTAAATGTAATAGAATTTCAATTAAACTCTTTTTTACAGTCCATTCAATTCCAGCTTTATCGATATACCATTGATCTGAGTGATTCAATTTAGTGTATAGTTGTAAAGCTTTCTTAAACTCATTGCTCTGAAAATAAAAAGTAATTAAACTTAATTTTATTTCTAGCATAGTTTTTACATCAGAGTGTTTCTTTTTTAAAACTGTTTCTAGGAGTTTAATAGCTGTCTTTTGATTGTTAGTGTAGTTATAATTTAATGCTGAGAGCAATATGTAATTCAAATAAAAACTATTAAAATACTTTTTTTTATTCTGTAACATATAAGAATGCATACTATTTAAATACTCTAATGATTCTTTGAATTTTTTATTTCTAAAAAGAGTATTAGCAATTAAATACAAAACCCTAATATGATAGAAAACCTGTTTTTCTTTTCCTTTTTTTTCATTCAGTAGACGATAAGTATCGGTTAAAAAGACCTCAGTTCTTAAATAATCTTTATGTATAAAAGCTGAAATATTAACGATAGAAATCAGTTGATAAAGAGATTTAAAAGATAAATCTTGTTTTATGTTAATTTGATGCTCTTTAAAGAGCATATTAATTAGTGATTGAAAATCTACACTATGTTTATGTGTACTTGTTTTTAATGTATGCCTAACTTTTGCATATATAATGTTTAGTTCTTCTTCTAAAAAAAGATTCCTTTGATTTTCTTTGAAGTAAACAACGGTTTCATTAAAATTGATAGTAGGAATAGTATGTGCATACTGAATTTTGGTATGATATATTTCATTTAAAATAGGAAAGAGTTGATATTCCTTTGCAATTACTTCTGCTTTATCTAAAATTTTATAAGCTGCTTTGTTGTTTTTATGAAGTAAAAAATCTCTAGCAGCTAAAATATACTTAATCAAAAGCATATCTACTGAATTTTCTCCTTGGATTTTATTATTGGCTATAAAATCAATTAACGATTCATACAAACGTTGCTTAAGCGTATAAAAAGCTTCTTTTTTTTGAGCACCGTATAATTCTTCGCAAATAAGCTTTGTAGAAGTTTCTCCTTTTTGAGCTATTTTAAACAATTGAATGTTTTTGGTATCTACTCTTTTGTTCCTTTTTTCTAAAAATAACATAAAACGTTGCTGTTCTTCTATAGAAAAAGAAGAGATTATACTGTGAAGTTGATTCATTTAATCGTTATGTATAATTGTATTTTTAGTAGTAAATATAGTTATTATTAAATTTAAAATATAAATTATATCGTTAGTTTTTTATTGATAATGTTTTTATTAATCATTCAAAATGAAGCATTTTTGAAGCATAATTAAAAACTAAAAGTTATGAATAATCAATCAGAATGGTCATTAGATCAAAACAAGAAAACAAAGAAAGAAAAAAAGAAAACATTAAAAGGATACAACCAAAAGCCAACTTCAGCCTACATTGGTGCATCATGGGTAGCATTATTAATAGGTATTTCTTCTTATTGTATTGGTTTATGGAATGTAGAAATGGAACTTAATGAAAAAGGTTATTATTTTACGGTTTTATTATTCGCGTTATTCTCAGTAATATCTGTTCAAAAATCTGTTAGAGATAGGTTAGAAGGAATAAAAGTAACAGAGATTTATTATAGTATTAGTTGGTTTACAACTATTGCTTCCATCGTTTTACTCGTAGTTGGATTATGGAATGCAAACTTATTATTAAGTGAAAAAGGATTTTATGCAATGTCTTTTTCTTTAAGTGTTTATGCAGCAATTTCTGTACAAAAAAATACTAGAGATATAGAGTATATAAATAAAACAGAAGAAAAAGAAGATAGCGAATAGTCTTAATTTACAATAAAATAGAACGCTTAGAAAATCATTTCTAAGCGTTCTATTTTATTAAAAGTTAAAAACTATGTTCCTTCACCTGGTAAGTTAATTACCAATTCTCCCACCTCGTGCCTTATTACAATGATTCCTTTTCTAGCACCTAATTGTGTTGGAGTAAAAATAACATCAAAGTAAGTGTTTTTTGTAATACTTGTACCTATTGATAAACCACTAATATGAAAGTCTTCATAATGTTGACCTTCAACTTTTATTCCAGTTACTCTTATATCTAAATCACATTCATTTATCATTTCAATTTCTATATAGTTACTTGTATAGATTTTAGCTTTTAATTTATAATTATCATCTTCAAAAGCTATGTCGACATCAATACAGGAGGGTATGTCTTCTTCAACTTCAAAACAAGATGTAAATGTGATTAAAGTGAATAGGAGTAAAAAAGAGAATTTGAAAAATTTCATAGTTTTTTAGTCAGTAAATTTAATTAGGGATTTGAAATACACTAATTATTCCACCAAACTACAAAAAACTTAAAAAGTTCGCCGTTTGGTTTTTTTAGCCAACAAAGAGGAGCGTTTTCTTCATTTAAATATTGTGAAAGTTTATTTTGAAAGGTTTCAAAAGTTAACCAGTCAATATTTGAATGTGGATTTACTAACCAGTTATGTTTATTGGGAATGTAGAATTTACAGTCGGAAAATTGTGGTAATTCTTTCAGATAGATATAAAAACCATAAATACACTCATTATTAATCTGCTTGAAGTTTTTACCAAAGTTTCTTAAAGGAACAAATAATTGTGCTTTAAAATATACTTGTTGTACTATTTCATCAACATTTAATTTTAATTCATCTAGGTAACTTTTAGTATAATGGGAGTAGAGTAGAGGTAATTGTTTTTCTTGAAGCTTGGTTAGCTTTTGAATAAGAGAGTCTCGTCTATTTGGTCCAATCCAATGTTCAATTTCAGCATTACCAACAGAAACATCATATAAGTAGAATTTATATACAATTTCTAAATGAATTGGGTTTTTGTTTTTAAAGAGTAAACAATCTAACTCACCAACAGTTATCTTTTCTCGTTGAATTTGAATGTTTTCAGCAAGAATTAATACTGAACCGTCTTGATTTAACTCAAAAGAAACAAAGCGTTCTACCAATTTACCTAAACGTAGTTTTTGTGTGATTTCTTGTTTAAAAGAGGTTGTTTGAGTAATTAAAGTGGGGTATTGTTCTAAATCAAAAACACCTTTTCCATGCCATAGAAAAGGTGTTTTTAAAAATCCTTCGTATTGTAATTGTAAGTCTTTTTGTTTTTGATACATAAAAAGTATTACTCTTTAATTCCTAGTTTGTCTAATACCAGTTGAGTGATATCAAAACGTTCATCGATGTATCCAAATTCGTTTCCAGTCGTAGTTAAAATTTGAGTATATCCGTTTGCTTTAGCCACTTCAGCAATTACTTCTCTTAGCTTTTTATATAAAGGTCGTAAACTCTGCTCTCTTTGTACTTGCATCATAGTAGTTCCATTTTGACGAAATTTTCCCATTTCTTGTTCAAGGGTTCTTAATTCTTGAATTCTAGTTTTCTTATCCTCTTCCGTCATTAGCTTTTCTTCAGCCTTAAAAGAATCTACTTTAGTTTTGTATTCTGTAGCTTTTATTTGAAAACTAGAGTCTAGTTTTTTACCGTAGTTTTCTACTCGTTGTAAAACTCCTTTCATTTGTGGCATTTTACCAATGATTAACTCGCTGTTTACCGTTCCAACCTTGGTTTGAGCATTTGAAAATCCAATAAAAAATAAAGCAAGTATAAAAGTGATTTTTAGTTTCATGTATTTCTGTTTTTTGACAAATATAAAAAAGTGATTTTTTTAGTGTTCTTAAAAAGCGTTAAAGTTTATTTTCAATAGTTTTTATAATATTTTGAACATCTTCTTGAAAATCAAACCATAAAATGTTTGAATCTTTACGAAACCATGTTCCTTGTCGTTTGGCAAACCTTCTTGAGTTCTTCTTAATTTCCTCAATAGCAAATTCTTTAGTAAAGTTACCTTCAAAATATTCAAATAATTCTCTGTATCCTACCGTTTGTAGTGCGTTTAGGTTTTTATGAGGATGTAGCTTTTCAGCTTCTTCTATCAAACCTTTTTCAATCATAATATCTACGCGACGATTAATACGGTCGTACATAATTTCTCTATCTGCCGTTAACCCTATTTTGATGGATTGAAAGTTACGAGGAGTTTTTGGTTTGTTTTTAAAAGAACTATATGCTTTTCCTGTTCCTATACAAATCTCTAAGGCACGGATTAATCGATGTGGGTTGTCAATAGCAATCGTATTGTAAGCTTCAATATCAAGTTCTTTTATTTTTTTTTGAAGATATTCTATTCCTTTATTCTCTAATTCGGTAGTTAAATCAATTCTTATTTGTGGGGCTACATCAGGAAAATAGTCCAATCCTTTTAAAACAGCATCTACATACAAACCACTTCCACCTACCATGATTTGGATAGGTTTTTTGGTGAACAATTCTTCTAGTTTAGCCAATGCGTCTTTTTCAAATTGCCCTACTGAATAATCTTCAAAAACACTTCTATTTTGGATAAAGTGATGCGGTGCAGCTGCTAGCTCTTCAGAGTCAGGGACAGCAGTTCCTATAGTCATCTCTTTATAAAATTGACGAGAATCACACGAAATAATATCACATTTAAAGTGTTGTGCTAATTTAATACTAAGTGCTGTTTTACCAATAGCCGTAGCTCCAACAATTGTAATCAACGTATTTTTTTGTGACATTTAGTTCAGTTTTGTTCCGCAATGATAACAAAATTCTGCTTCATCTTTATGTCCTTCATATGAGCAATTTGGGCAGGATTGTGTATTTAGGTGTACTTTCTTTTTAGTCATTTCAGAACTTACTATTCCTGTAGGAATTGCAATAATAGCATACCCAATAATTACGGTAATACTCGCAATAAACTGCCCTAAAGCGGTTTGAGGAGCAATATCTCCATAACCAACGGTGGTAAGTGTTACTATTGACCAATAAATACTTCTAGGAATACTCGTAAAACCATTATCTGCACCTTCAATAAAATACATTATTGAGCCTAAAATTATACAGATAATTAATACGAAATAAAGGAATACTCCAATTTTAGCTTTACTAGCGTTTAATGCTTTTATTAATTGATTTGACTCACCAATATATCTAGATACTTTTAAAATTCTAAAAACTCTTAATAGGCGTAATGCTCTCAAGGCTATTAAACTACTATGGGTACCAACAAAAAAGAAGGTTAAGTACATAGGGATAGTAGACAGTAAGTCTATAATACCGTAAAAACTGAAAATATATTTTGTTGGCTTTTTTATTGAAATAATTCGAAGGATGTATTCAATGGAAAAAAAGAAAGTAATGATCCATTCAGAAATATATAAGAAATCATGATGCTTATTATCAAAGCTTTCTACACTTTCAAGCATTACTAATATAATACTTGCTAAAATTGAAAATAATAAAACGATATCAAATAGTTTACCAGCAGGGGTATCTGCTTCATAGATTACTTCATGTAATTTATTTTTCCAATTAAGTGTTTTTTTATCCAAAAGATCAGATTTTTAACGTTTTACAGCAATATTATAAATTATTTTCAACTTGTAATCGTACTATTTTAGACACTTTATTTTTTAGTAAATAGTTTTTAATTATTGTTTTAGCCAACTCTTTGTTTTCAATAGGAGTTAGCATAGATTTTAAAATAGGTATTTGGTTTTCTTGAAAAGCAAGATTGGTATAGGTATATCCTACAACTTCGTTTTTTTCAATTAAAATTACAGCATGCTCTTCAGGTGTTCTGCCTTTATCAATAATAAGCATATCATCGTGATTAAAATTCTTATCTGTAATTTTTCTTTTTCTTATGATGTTATATTTAGGTCTTAATTTTTCAAGCTCTAAATGGTATTTTAAACGCGTAAAAAGCATATTTCCTGTTTCTTCATAAGAAACTTTGGTTACTCTTTTTATTACTTTTAAAGCTTTTCTGGTTTCTTTTAAAAAGAGCTTGTTTGTTTCTTGTTTAACATTTTTACCTCTACCAATAAAAATGATAGTTCCCTCATTATTATGTACATAAAAAACACCTTCCTTCTCAGGTAAACTATCTAATATTCTTTGAAAACGAAATTTTTCGTGTCTATTATCAAAATACTTTATAGATTGTTGAATAATTTTTTTCTCAACATCTTTATCTATTAACAGTTTGAATAGTTGTATAGTGGCTAATGCATCGCCCGTTGCTCTATGGCGATCAGACATTGGAATTCCTAAAAATTTACATAATTTACCAAGGCTATGAGATGGTGACTCAGGAATTAGTTTTTTGCTTAAACTAACTGTACAAAGTGTATTTCGTTTGTATGCATACCCTAATCGGTCAAATTCGGTACGAAGAATACGGTAATCAAAATTAGCATTGTGTGCTACAATAAAACAATCTTGAGTTATTTCAACAATTCTTTTCGCTATTTCATAAAATTTAGGTGCATTTCGCAACATTTTGTTATTAATACCAGTAAGTTTTACAACAAATTCTTGAATTTCCTTTTCTGGATTTACTAAACTAATGAATTGATCTACAATTTGATGTCCATCATATTTATAGATAGCAATTTCTGTAATTCCTTCTTCGTTATATTTTCCTCCAGTAGTTTCAATGTCTAAAATAGCGTACAAATCTCTCCCTTTTTTAAGCTGACTTATGTAAATCTAAGCAATATAATTTCTAACTCCAAAAATAGAGCTTCCTATTCGTACCATAGTACTACCATTTTTAATGGCTAATTTATAATCCCCACTCATTCCCATTGAAAGGATTGATAAGTCTGAGTATTTTTCCTGATTCTTATTGAAGAAACTAGCTAATGATGAAAATTCATCTTGCAATTGTTCTTGGTTGTCTGTAAAGGTAGCCATCCCCATTAGGCCTACAATTTTTACATTTTCTAACTCTTTGAATTCATCTGAAGCTAAAATATCTTCAATATTAGTAAATGGTAACCCAAACTTGGTGTCTTCTTTAGCAATTCGAGCTTGTAACAAACAATTAATAACTCTATGGTGCTTTTTAGCCTGTTTATTTATTTCTTTTAGTGTTTTAAAGCTGTCGACCCCATGAATTAAATCAACAAAATGAGCCATGTACTTTACCTTATTACGTTGTAAATGACCAATCATATGCCATTTTATGTCTTTAGGTAATTCATCGTATTTAGCTACCATTTCTTGAATTTTATTTTCACCAAATACCCGTTGACCAGCATCATAGGCTTCTTGTAAATCAGTGATAGGTTTGGTTTTAGAAACAGCAACTAATGTTACGCTTTCTGGTAGTGTTGATTTTATTTTTTGAAGATTTTCCTTAATTCCTGTAATCATAATAATTGTGTGTCAAACATTGAACTAAAACTCATAAATAGTTAAAGCACTTCTTAATTTTGGTTCTATGTACGTAGTTTTTGGTGGCATCATTAAACCAGCATCAACAATGGTTTTTAGTTCTTGAATATTAGTAGGTAACATTCCAAAAGAAACTTTAAACTCTCCGCTATCTACCTTTGTTTTTAGTTCCAATCCGTCAGATTTATCTTGAGAATATACAATTTTAGAAGCATTTCTAATATCATTTATTCCTAAAATGGGCTCTAAAACAGTTGTATATAAAATATAAGCATCTAATTCACTCAAACAATCGGTAAATTCATAAGCTGACTTACGTAAGTATAATGCGTAAAATTCTCCATTCAAATACATACTAAAATGATGCTTCTCTTTAGGTCTGTATAATTCTTGTCCACGGTTTTCAATTCTAAAATAAGTATCTAACTCCATTAAAAGTCCTTCAGGAGTTAATCCATTTAAGTCTTTGATGAACCTATTAAACTCGTAAATTTTTAGCTGACTCTCTGGTAACAGATAACTCATAAAAAAGTTATAATCTTCTTTTCCTGTATGTTCAGGGTTGCTTTTAGCTAAACCTTGAGCTAATAAACAAGAAGATGTTGAGCGATGATGTCCATCAGCAATATATAGCGTATTAACCTCTTTAAAAGCTTTTGCTATCTGTTCCACATCATTTTTATCGTGTATAACCCATAAAAAATGTAAGTCTTTATCCGATGTTGAAAACTCGTACTCAGCTCTTTTTTTCTGATATTTTTCTATGATTGAATTAATCACATCATTATCAGGGTAGGTGAGTAGTACAGGTTCTGCATTAAAGCCTGTGTTTTTTAGGTAATTTTCAAATAATAATTCACGTTCTTTTAGAGTGTCTTCGTGCTTTTTAATTACTTCATTATTATAATCTTCAACAGAAGTAGCTGCAATTATTCCGCAGAAGTTATCATTAGGTGTTCTTTTTTGATAAACATAATAAGCAGGAGCTTCATCTTGTTTAAAAACCTCATTTTCTTTGAATTCTAAGTAGCGATTATGTACCAATTTAAAACGCTGTTCTCCTGTTATATCTTGTTTGTGATATTTATAACCTGGGTTGATTACATGTAAAAAAGTATACGGATTAAAATCAAGTTTAGCTCCGATTTCCGCAGGTGTATAAATTTCATAAGATTTAGAAGATACTAAAGCAACTTTATCACGTGTAGCTCTAACAGCTTTAAATGGTTTTACAATAGCCATATATTATTCGCTTAGTAATTCGATGATTTTATTAGCTAATTCGACCCCAGTTCTATTTTGTGCTTCAATTGTTGAAGCTCCAATATGAGGTGTCATCGATATTTCAGGATTCATTAATAATTGGATTTCAGGTCTTGGTTGGCTTTCAAAAACATCTAAACCAGCATATTTAACCTTTCCGTTTTCTATAGCTTTAACTAAATCAACTTCATTTAAAACACTACCGTGAGACGTATTAATGATTCCTACTCCATCTTTCATTTTATCAAACAAAGAAGTTTCTATAACGTATCCATCTTGCGGAGGTAAGTGTAGCGTTATAAAATCTGATTTTGATAATAAATTATCTACAGTTTCTGTTTCAATAAAGAAATCTACTAATTGTCCATCGAAAAAAGGAATTGTGATAGTTGCATTGTCTATTTCAACATCGGTTGCAATTACTTCCATACCTAGAGCCAGAGCGGTTTTTGCTACTTCTTGTCCTACCGTATCAAATCCAATAATTCCTAATGTTTTACCTCTTAACTCAGTTCCTTGTGAATACTGCTTTTTTAAGGCATTAAAACGCATATCTCCTTCTAAAGGCATTTCACGGTTTGATTGGTGTAAAAAACGAACCATCCCAAATAAATGAGCAAATACCAATTCAGCAATTGAAGTTGCCGAAGCATCTTCACTATTTACTAAATGAACTCCATTATTAATAGCATACTCTACATCGATATTGTCCATTTCTGTTCCAGGACAAGCAATAAGCTTTATACTTGGACATGCATCGATTAATTCTTGACGTATTTGTGTAGTATTTCCTACAACAATAGCATCAATAGTATGATCGTTTATATAGTTCTCTAATTGTTCTTGAGCAACTTTTGTGTTTATAACTTCAAAACCTTTGTTTTCTAAAGCCTGCATTCCACCAACGGAAATTCCTTCGTTCACTAATATCTTCATCGTTCTTAAATATTATATATAAATGTCATTGTAAATAATGACGTTGTATCTAACTTATTCTTTCTAATTCTTGCATTACATCTACTAAAGCTTGAACACTGTATAGGGGTAAAGCGTTATACATACTTGCACGGTAACCACCAACACTTCTATGACCACTCAATCCATTAATGTTAGCTTCTTGCCACATTTTATCAAACTTGGCTTGTAAGTTTTCATCCATTAAAGTAAATGTAGCGTTCATATGACTTCGGTCTTCTGTAGCTGCAACTCCTTTAAATAAAGGGTTTCTATCTATTTCACTATATAATAAAGCTGATTTCTTTTTATTCACCTTTTCAATGAATTCGATACCTCCTAAATCTTTTAACCATTCTAATGTTAACATAGAAGTATATACTGCAAATACAGGAGGTGTATTAAACATACTTTCTTTATCAATGATTATCTGATAGTTTAACATTGAAGGTATTTGACGTTCTACTTTCCCTAAAATATCTTCTTTTACTACAACAAGCGTAGTTCCCGCTGGTCCCATGTTTTTTTGAGCTCCCGCATAAATCAAATCAAACTTTGAGAAATCTAGTTGACGTGAAAAAATATCAGAACTCATATCACATACCATAGGAACTGAAGTTTTAGGGAAACTCTTCATTTGCGTTCCGTAAATAGTGTTATTACTAGTACAATGGAAATAATCTACATCTGTTGGAACTTTATATGATTGAGGAATGTAGTTGAAGTTTTGATCTTTTGAAGAAGCAACCTCTACCAATTCACCAAATAATTTAGCTTCTTTTATGGCTTTATCACTCCAAGTTCCTGTATTTAAGTAGGCTGCTTTTTTATTTAGCAAATTATACGCAACCATTAAAAACTGCATACTGGCTCCCCCTTGTAAAAACAATGCTTTATAACCTTTGTTTTCTAATCCTAATAATTCTAAAACTAAACTTCTTGCGTTTTCAATTACATCAACAAAAGGTTTACTTCTGTGCGATATTTCGATTAATGACAGGTTATCATTATTGAAATTGATAACGGCTTCTGATGCTTTTTTTAGTACCTCTTCGGGTAAAATACAAGGCCCTGCACTAAAGTTATGTTTTTTCATTTGTGTTGTTGTGTTTTGCTACACAAAGGTGCAAATTTATATAGAGACTCTTTTATATTTTAGATAAAAAATCTAGTGTATTTACGCCATCAGCATAGTCCCATAACTTTGGATGTTGTGTTTGTCCGAAAGCTACTTCATTTTCAATAAAGTTATTGGCTACAATACACTGAATTTGTTCTCTATCTTCCCACAGTTTAATTTTTAAATCATCAATATTATCATAGTACTCATAAAAAACAGAGGCAATAGGAGAGGCGTAGCTTTTATCTTCCTTAATCATTAAAAAACCGTTTTCTAGAATATCAAATTCACTCATTAAATACACCGCTTTGTTGTAATCGTAATTGTTAGCGTATTTGGTATTGTTAATAATTTCATGTTGTTGATACATTCCGTTGAAAAAAGCATCAAAATTATAGTTCTTCGGAATAAATACTTTAGAAACAGAACGACAACCTAATCCGAAGTAGCGAAAAACATCTTCACTTAAGTTTTGTAATTGTTCTTCTGATTCGCTTCCTGTTAAAACAGCAACAGAATTTCTGTTTTTTCTTATAATGCTAGGTTTATCCTTAAAGTAGTATTCAAAATAACGTGCTGTATTATTACTACCAGTAGCTATTACCGCATCAAACCCTGTTAGTTTTTCTTCAGTAAACGTGATTTTCCCTTTTAATTCAGGCTCAACATATTCTAAATATTTTGCTAAAAAAGGCAATAAATGTTTATCGTTAGACGATTGTTTAACTAATACCGAGTGCCCAGAAATTAGAACCGATAAAAAGTCATGAAAGCCTACTAGCGGAATGTTTCCAGCCATGATAACAGCAACTAATTTAGGCTCGTTGTTACCTAAATTTTCGTTAGCTATCCATTTAGTTAAGTTTTCTGAAGTAAGTGCTTTTGTCCAGTTTTTAATAGAAAACAATAGGTTTTCTCTAGTAAACCAAGTGTTATTTTCTCCTGCTATTTTTAATTGATGTTTAAATCCATCAAAAAATAACTCATTATGTTCTATATGTTCTTTGTTCTCTATTTTTTCTTGAGAAAATTGACTTAAAAATTCTCCTAGTTTATGAAAAGCGTTAATTCTACTTTTTATACTATCCATTTATTTGGTTCTAAATTAAATTGGAACTATTTTTGCAAATGCAAAGTTACAAAACTGAAAGAGATTAATTATGGCAATTATAATAACTGATGAATGTATAAACTGCGGGGCTTGCGAACCTGAATGCCCAAACACAGCTATTTATGAAGGTGCGGATGACTGGAAGTATGCTGATGGAACTGATTTAACAGGAAATGTGGTTTTACCGAATGGTAAATCTGCCAATGCAGATGAAGATCAAGAGCCAATTTCGGATGAAATTTACTACATAGTTGTTGATAAGTGTACTGAATGTAAAGGTTTTCATGAAGAGCCACAATGTGCTGCTGTTTGCCCTGTTGATTGTTGTGTTCCTGATGAAGATAATGTAGAGACAGAAGAAGAGTTATTAGCTAAACAACGTTTTATGCATAACGATTAAAAAGTTCCAAATTTTTGGAGATATGAAATAAAAAAATCCTGAGAATATTCTCAGGATTTTTGTTTTTATAAAAAGTGTATTAAAGTTTAAATCCTAGTCTAGTAAAAAAGTAAGCACCGTCTGATCCCATTTGAACAGAATCAGCTAACCCTCCCTGATCAGTCCATCCATCAAATTGTGGAGTAGGGTACACGTTAAAAATGTTATTTCCTCCAATTGTGAACGTTATTTTATCGGTAAAAGCATAGCTTAGACTTAAATCGGTGGTAATTTTACTTTTATAAACATCAGTAGCCACAGGATATAAGGCATCAGCTTCTGCTTGTGTTGTTGCTGGTGTATCTACCCATTGAAAATCTTGCAACTGAACTTCGCTAAATTTTGTGAAGTTTAAAGAAACATCTAGTTTTTTATATCCATATCCAAGGTTTAAACCGAATTTGTGATCTGGAGCTGCTGCTTTTAAATAAGCTTCAGAAAAAGGACTAAAGAAAGTAAATTTGTTTAAGTTTCCGTTCTTTATCTTTTCAATTTTAGTATCGTTAAAGTTTCCTATCAATCCTACATCTATTCTATGGTCTTCAAAAGACTTTTTATAGTTTAAAACAATATCTAATCCTTGCGTTTTTGTATCAACACCATTAGCAAAGAATTGTGCTGCATCAACGCCTAAATTCAATCCAGAAGCATCAAAGTTATCTGTTAAAATAATGCGATCATCAACTGTTATAGAATACGCATCTATCGTTGCAGTGAATCCACCAATTTTATAAGTAAATCCTAAACTAGCATTGAATGCTGTTTCTTCTTTTAATTGCTCTATTCCGAAAGCTCTAGTTACTGTACTATTATTAGCAGATAATAATGAAGGAAGTGATTCACCATTAACAATGTTCGTAAATTTCAGGTTATAATATAATTGAGCTAAAGATGGCGCTCTAAATCCTGAGGAGATAGATCCTCTTAAGGTTAAGTTGTCACTAGCTTTAAACCTTGAAGCTAATTTAAAATTAAATGTACTACCAAAGTCACTGTAATCTTCAAAACGAACGGCTGCTCCTACTAAGAATTTTTCTGTAAAGTTAAATTCAGAATCAAAATAAACTCCTACATTGCTTCTAGAGCGATCTACTTCATTGTCTGGTCCGTATCCAGGAAAACCTTGTGAACCACCTGAAAGTTCATCACCGTTGCTATCTACAGCAACAGGTTGAACTGCAGGGTTTGTTAATAAAATTCCGTTGTCATCATACAGTCCATAAGAAGCTTCTTCACCTGAAAAAATGATAAAATTTTCTGTTCTATACTCTAATCCAAAAGCTAGATTAACTCCGCTTAGTAAGTTTTCTAAATATTTAGAAAAGTCTAATCCAGTAGTATTTTGTGATAAACTATGACCTCCTGCATTAAAATCGGTAGGAGAAGCGTCTTTTAATGAAGCATTGTTTGAATCTTTTATAAAATAATGGAATTTATTTTCTCCATACGTATTATTAAAATCAATTTCCCAACCATTTTCTAATTTATGTTTAATTCCTGCCGATACAGATATATCAGTGATATTTGAAGTAATTCTAGGGGTAAATCCATTAGGGTGTATGCTAGGAACACTTCTATTATCGCCTTCATCAAAACTATCTCTTGAAAAAGCATACGCATCAGTATCTCTATAATTTCTACCTCCAAAAGCATATACTTCAGTGTTGTCATTTATAGGTAAACTAGCATTTACCATAAAATTGAATCCATCTATAGCAGCGCTACCATATCCTTTTCGCCAAGAAAAACTAGGTCTCAATGTTCTTTCTTTTGACAACAATTCGGTAGTAAAGTTTACAAAACCTCCTTTATCATTCAATTTAGCTCCGTAGTTTAAATCTAGTTTAAAAGTTCCACCATCAAAACTTTTGTCTTCTCCATCTAATCTGTTATTTCCTTCAACATTGTATAAAGTTTCTCCTGTAGCTTCAGCCCATCCACTTCCTATTGCTGTGCTATAAACTCCATAACCAATACTTCCTGAAACGCCGTCGGTATTATCTTTTAAAACAATATTAATAACTCCTGCAATAGCGTCAGAACCATACTGAGCAGACGCTCCATCTCTTAGAACTTCAATTCTTTTAATCGCAGCAGCAGGAATTGCATTTAAATCAGTTCCTGAATTTCCGCGTCCACGTGTTCCAAAAATATTAACTAATGATGATTGATGGCGTCTTTTACCGTTGATAAGTACCAAAGTTTGGTCTGGACCTAAACCTCGTAAGGAAGCGGGTACTATATGGTCAGCACCATCTGATCCTGATTGCTTAGTAGCATTAAATGACGGAGCTGCATACTGTAATATATCATTTACTTCTACTTTACCATTTTTTGTTGCTAAATCTCCTACATCAATTATATCAACAGGTACTGGTGTGTCAATAGCAGTTCTTTTAGGGTTTCTAGATCCTACAATAACAACTTCATCTAATTCTAAACCTTCTTTTAAAACAATATTAAAATTAGTTTTTCCATTAATAGGAATTTCTTGTGTTTCAAAACCTGAAAAACTAACTATTAAAGTTCCATCTGTATTAATAGTAAGAGAGAATTCGCCGTTAAAATCTGTAGATGTACCATTAGAGGCTCCTTTTTCTACAATGTTAGCTCCTGGCAAAGGTTCGTTATTTATATCTTTTACTGTTCCTCTAATTAATGTTTGAGCATTTAACAAGTAAAGTCCACCAAAAAATAGGTAAATAATAAGAAGGGTACGTTTTTTCATGTGAAAATATTTTTTAAGTTAATTTCTTAAAAATAGTAAAAAATCAACCTAAGTCTTAAAAAAATGTTAAAATCATAAATTAAAGAGCTATAAACTAACTTAAATGAATCTTAAATAATTAGAAAATTTAGAAAGCAAAGCACTATATTTGCACTCGCAAAATTTCAATAAAACAATAGAATGAAAGCTGGAATTGTAGGATTACCAAACGTAGGGAAATCAACCTTATTTAACTGTTTATCTAACGCAAAAGCGCAGAGTGCAAACTTTCCGTTTTGTACCATTGAACCTAATTTAGGAGTAGTAAACGTGCCAGATACTCGTTTAGAAAAGCTAGAAGAATTAGTAAATCCTGAAAGAGTTTTACCTGCAACTGTAGAAATTGTAGATATTGCTGGTTTGGTAAAAGGAGCTAGTAAAGGAGAAGGTTTAGGTAACCAATTCTTGGCAAATATTCGCGAAACAGATGCTATTTTACATGTATTACGTTGTTTTGATAATGACAATATAGTACACGTAGATGGTTCTGTTGATCCTATAAGAGATAAGGAAACTATCGATATAGAACTTCAGTTAAAAGATTTAGAGACCGTTCAAAAACGTTTGGAGCGTGTAAAAAGAACAGCTAAAACAGGTAATAAGGAGGCGCAAGTAGAATTAGAAATTCTATTAAAAGTTGAAGAAACATTATTAGAAGGAAAATCTGTTCGCTCTATTGAATTTACAGAAAAAGAAGAGGAATTTGTAAAACCACTACAGTTCATTACTGCAAAACCAGTTCTATACGTTTGTAATGTTGATGAAAATTCAGCGGTTTCAGGAAATACTTATGTAGATAAGGTAAAAGAAGCTGTAGTACATGAAAACGCTGAAGTTATTGTATTGGCAGTAGGAACTGAGGCAGATATTACAGAGTTAGATGATTATGAAGAACGTCAAATGTTCTTAGCAGATATAGGACTAGAAGAAGCAGGAGTTTCTCGTTTAGTTCGTTCAGCTTATAAATTATTAGATTTACAAACCTATTTTACAGCTGGAGTTAAAGAAGTGAGAGCTTGGACAGTTCCTGTAGGAGCAACTGCACCACAAGCAGCAGGGGTTATTCATACAGACTTTGAAAAAGGATTTATTCGTGCTGAAACAATTAGTTATGATGATTATGTAGCATTTGGTAGTGAGGCTAAAGTAAAAGAAGCTGGTAAAATGAGAGTAGAAGGAAAAGAGTACATAGTTAAAGATGGTGATATCATGCATTTTAGATTTAACGTGTAACTTTTTTGAAAAATAAAGCAAAAACTCCACTAAAAATTAGTGGAGTTTTTTTGTACCTTAGAAATTCTAAACCGCTTATTTACTATGCAGATAGAAAAACAAACATTTCAATTTTTAAAAGACTTAAAAGAAAACAACAATCGTGAATGGTTTACAGAACACAAACCTCGATTCACAGAAGCTCAAAATAACGCAAAAGCTGTATACAAAACCATTCAAGATAATTTAAAGAAGCATGATGAGATTGATAAATTTAAGTTGTTTAGAATTTATAGAGATGTACGTTTTTCAAAAGATAAAATACCTTATAAAACCCATTTTGGAGGCTCTTTTCATAGAAAAAAGCCAGAACTAAGAGGTGGCTATTATTTGCATATTTCTCCTGGGGATAGTTTTGTTGCTGGCGGATTTTGGGAACCAAATAAAGAAGATCTTTTACGTATTCGAAAGGAATTTGAAGTAGATGCTTCTGAAATTAGAGAAATTTTAAAAGAAAAGAGCTACGTACAACATTTTGGAGGTAAACTAGAAGGAGATGAGCTTAAAACTGCTCCTAAAGGGTTTGATAAACAGCATCCAGATATCGATTTGATTCGTAAAAAAGGTTATATAGCTATTCAGCGTTTTTCTGATAAAGAAGTGTTAGCACCAGACTTTTTAACAAAAGTAGATGATGCTTTTAAAGCTTTACGTCCGTTTTTTAATTACATGAGTGATGTGTTAACCACGAACTTAAATGGAGAAAGTATTTTAGATTAATTTAGGTGTAATCTAACTTCTCTTTTTAAATAAGCATAGGTAAGTACAGTAGATAAAACATCAGCTATAGGAAAAGACATCCAAACACCATTTACACCATAGAATTTAGGAAGTATATACACTAAAGGGATTAAAAAGATTCCTTGTTTTAAGAGTGTTAACAATAGCGCAGGTAAAGCTTTACCTGCAGCTTGAAAATAGGCTGATCCAATTAATTGAGTGGTTATTACTGGTGTTGCCAAGAAAGCTACTATTAATGCATTAGGAGTAAGGTTTAATAACTTTTCATCTTCTGTAAAAACACCAACCAATTCATTAGGAAATAACATTATCATAATAAAAATTAAAACAGCAATACCAGTACCAAAAAGGATAGATTTATTTATAGTTTCCTTTACTCTTTCTGTATTATTGGCTCCATAATTATATCCTGCAATGGGTAAAAAACCTTGCGTAACTCCTAAAACAGGAAATAAAGCAAACAACATAACCCTATTAATAATACCATAGATTGCAATTGAAATTTCACCTCCATATTTAAAGAGAGAATAATTTAATACAATAGTTAAAATACTTATGGTTCCTTGTCTTACTATAGTTACTCCTCCTAAAGAGACAATCTCTTTTACAATAGAAAAATTCAATTTAAAATACTTCGGGATTATTTTTAATTCAGTTTTTTTTGAAATAAAAAACCATAAAATGAATAATCCACTTACAGCATACGAAATAGAGGTTGCTAAACCAGCTCCATACATTCCTAAATTCATAAACTTAATGAAAATAATATCTAATAAAATATTAGCAATTGCAGGGAATAACATCGTAAGCATCGCATAATTAGGTTTTCCTACAGCTCTTACAACAGGGTTTCCCATCATTGCAAAAGCTAAAAATGGAACTCCCCAAACAATTACGTCAAAATACTCAGTTGCAGGTGATATAATGTTTCCATTCGCACCAAAAAGTTGTAAAATAGGAGTACTGAAAAATGTTCCTACAAACACAAATAGAATAGATAACACAATAGTTAATGAAATTTGATTTCCAAAAACCTCAAAAGCTTTATTTTCTTTATTAGCTCCTAACGCTCTAGAAATAATAGAGCTTCCTCCAATTCCAACTCCCATACCAATAGATGAAATTAAAAAAGCAATGGGTAATACTACAGTAATTGCAGCAATAGCGAGTACACCAATCCATCTACCAACAAAAATAGTATCAACAATCATATTAATCGACATCACTAAAATTCCGATAGAAGCAGGAATAGCTTGTTTTAAAATAAGTTGACTAATACTTTTAGTACCTAAGTCGTTAGCGATTTTATTCATGCTGACTAAATTAGTGTGAATTATTCATCGAAAACAAAAAGCAGGTTATATTTAAGTAATAATTAACATCAATCCTGTAAGTTTGTGGTATGAATTTATTTGAACAAAAACATCTTGTAACTCCAGAAGAAATAGACGAATATAACCATGTAAACAATGTGGTATATGTACAATGGATGCAAAACATTTCAGATGCTCATTGGAAAGAACTTTCTAAGAATGTTAAGAATATTGATTATGTGTGGTTTGTTATTAAGCATGAAATAGATTATAAAAATCAAGCAGTATTAGGAGATGAAGTAACACTTAGAACTTGGGTAGGAAAAACAGAAGGAATAAGATCTGTTCGTCATTTTGAAATATACAGAGGTGAAACTTTATTAGTAAAATCTCAAACTACTTTTTGTTTGTTAGATGCTAATACCAAAAAACCTAAAAGAATAACGAAAGAAGTAACAAACTTATTGTTACCGTAAAAGAAACAATATCTTTGCACTTATAAATTTATAGAATGACAACATTTACCGCATTAGGAGTAAGAAAAGAATATGTTAAGGGATTGAAAGAGTTAGGAATAACAACTCCTACTGAAGTACAACAAGAAACCATACCTTATTTACTTGAAAATAATTCAGATTTTATAGGATTAGCACAAACAGGAACAGGTAAAACAGCTGCTTATGGTCTACCTATTTTGCATAAAATAGATGCTTCAAAAGACAATGTACAAGCGTTAATTTTATCACCTACAAGAGAATTAGTACAACAGATAAAGAAACAACTATTTAAGTTTACAAAATATGTTGATGATAAAATTTTTGTAGAAGCTGTTTACGGTGGTGAAAAGATTGAACGTCAAATCAACAATTTAAAAAGAACCACGCATATTATTGTAGCAACTCCAGGGCGTTTGATTGATTTAATTGAAAGAGGAGAGGTAGATTTAAAAAATATTAAGACCTTAGTATTGGATGAAGCTGATGAAATGCTAAGCATGGGGTTTAAATTAGAATTAAATCGTATTTTAAAATATACTTCAGGTACTCGTAAAACATGGTTGTTTTCGGCAACAATGCCAGATGAAATTCGAAGTATTATAAAAAAATACATGAATGCTTCAGCAAAGCAAGTTGAAGTAAATAAAAATGTATTGGTGAATACCAACATTACGCATCAGTTTGTAACAACTACGATTCCTGAAAAAACAGATGTTATTGTTAAGTTTTTAGAAAAAAGACATACTGAAAGAGGTATTATTTTCTCAAGAACTAAAGCAGGAGCTCAAAAACTAACAAAAGAATTACAAGAAGAAGGGTTTTCGGTAGAAGCTTTAGAAGGCGATATGCAGCAAAAAGAGCGTGATAAAGTAATGCGTGCTTTTAAAAATGAAAATCTACAAGTATTAGTATCTACAGATGTTTCTGCGAGGGGAATCGATGTTCAAAACTTAGCTTTTGTTATTCACCATCAATTACCAGAGCAGTTAGAATATTATACACACCGAAGTGGAAGAACAGCAAGAGCAGGGAAAAGAGGAGTTTCATTAGCATTAATTCTTCAAAATGAAAGAAATCGTTTAGCTGAAGTTGAAAGAACGTTACAAATACAATTTTCTGAAATATCAATATAAATGGATATTATTTATGCCATAGACATTGCCGGAACTTTTGCCTTTGCCATTAGTGGAGCATTGGTTGCTATTAGAAAAAAGTTTGATGTTTTTGGAGTCATTATTATAGCTTTTGTTACCGCTGTAGGAGGTGGGATGACAAGAGATGTACTTATTAATGCGCACCCTATAAATTGGATTGGAGATATTAATTATATCTGGACGATATTAATAGCTGTCGTGGTTACTTTTTTCTTTAGAAGTAAAATAGCTCCGTTACGACGTACCATGTTCTTGTTTGATACAATAGGTATTAGCGTATTTACACTTATAGGCGTTGAAAAAGGAATAAATTTTAATTTACACCCTTTTGTAGCTTTAGTAATGGGAATGTCTTCCGCAGTAATGGGAGGTGTAATTAGAGATGTATTAACGAATGAGATTCCATTAATTTTTCATAGAGAAATCTATGCGTCAGCTTGTTTGGCAGGAGGAATTGTATACTTACTTTTATACCCTTTAAATATTAATGAAGATTTGCTATTTGTTATTTCTGCTGGAATAATTATTCTTGTAAGAACAATTGCGGTACAATATAAACTAGAACTTCCACGAATTAAAAAGGACATTTTTAATAAATAAAAAATATGAAAAAATTAATTGTTGAAAATTTAAAAGAACTTTCTAGTATAGAAGGAAAGCAATTACCAGTGGGTGATTGGTATACTGTAACCCAACAAATGATCAATGATTTTGCGAATGCGACACTCGATAAACAGTGGATTCATATCGATGAGGAAAAAGCAGCTAAATATTCTCCAACAAAAACAACAATAGCACATGGATTTATGTCTGTTTCTATGTTATCGGAACTAATTTCCAAACAATTTGAAGTAAAAAGTGTAACTATGGGATTAAATTACGGATTGAACAAAGTTCGTTTCCCAAATCCTGTACCGGTAAATAGTGAATTACGTTTAATCAGTTCTATTAAGCAAATAGAAGATTTTCAAAGTGGTAAAAAGTTAACTTTTGATTGTACAATAGAAATAAAGGGACAAGAAAAACCTGCTTGTGTTGCCGAATTTATTTTTGTTCTATTTGAATAAAATAAAGCTGCCTTTTTCAAAACAGCTTTTAAATTGTTGTATTATCTTAGTACTATGATAACCAGCCTTTCGCTATTGTTTTTTTAGTATACATCAACAAAAACACACCTATAACAATTACCATTATAGGCATTATAACACTTCCAGGGCCATATACTTCAGTTGCTCTACTCATAAACAAGTTATACGACATTTGAATAATAATAGCAATTAGCGAAATTAAAAACATAGGTCTCGCTAACTTTTTTCTCATTAGTAAAAAAGTACTACCTAGTAATCCAGCAAAAACAGCAATAGCAAAAGTAGCAGTAACCCAAGTAGGAACATTTTCATACAAAGCTCTTTCAGCTTCAGGTAAAGCAGCTTTAACTTCATCAGTCATATAAGCTTGACCAATATAAGACATAACGCCTAGTCCATTCCAAACTAAGGCTGCAACACCAATAATCCAAAAAAGTGTGGTGGGTTTGTTTGAATCTGTCATAAAAGAAAGTTTTTAGTTAGTTATCGTATAAAACTACACATAAAATATAAAAAAGTAAAGGTTTATAAATAATTTATGCCCTTAAAGATATATGTTTAAACTCTAGTAGAAGGAAAAGTGTTTTAAGTTTCTGTTTTATGGTTGTTAGTCTATTTTTTTTGTATTTTAAGTTTTATCTATCTATTTTTTAGGTGAATAACTTAAAACTAAGACATATGACACCCTTCGTATTTGTAAGAAAAAAACTATTAATAGTTTTTTTCTTAATGACATCATTTGTGTTCTCCCAAGTAAACACAGGCGGAACTGCAACAACAGCAAACCATCAAAAACAAGTTATAGGATATATAACAAACTGGGATGCATGGAAGACAACATCGGCAGGAGTCCCCGGGCCAGGGGCCCTAACTCATTTAAACATTGATTACTCAAAATATACAATTTTGAATTACTCTTTTTTTGGTGTTGCCAACGACGGATCACTACACAGTGGTGATCATAGAAATAAACAAATTTATCAAGCAGGAACTGTGCAACTCCCAAACGATATTTTTATGAAAGATATTTATAGTAGTTGGGATATGCATATTCTCTTTGGAGAAATTGACCCAATTCAACATATAAATGAAGCCGCAAAGAAAAGAGCAGAAGCACAAGGTTTTCAAGTAACACTAAACGGAAGCTCTTGGACACAACCTACATGGGGCTTGAGCGGACAATTACCGATACCTTTACACAAAGAAGATGGTGCTCCTGGCTTACTTGAGCTAGCACATACAAAAGGTGTTAAGGTAATGGCATCTATTGGAGGATGGAGTATGTGTAAGCATTTTCCAGAAATGGCTGCTGACCCCATTAAAAGAGCGAGATTTATAGAAGACTGTAAAAAACTTATAGCTACTGGATTTGACGGTATAGATTTAGATTGGGAATATCCAGGGCCTTATTCTGGTATGAATTTTACTGGGTCACAAGCTGACTTCGCAAACTTCGAAACACTTGTGCAAGAAATTAGAGCAGCTATTGGACCAGATAAGTTAATTACAGCAGCGATGTCTGCTGACCCAAGAAAGCTGGAAGGATTTAATTGGAGTAAGTTGTCTAATAATATGGACTATTTTAATATGATGACCTACGATATGAATGGTGGTTGGTCAAATAAGTCAGGACATAATGCACCCATATATCCATACTCAAATGCAGAGGTGTCTTTTTTTAATTGGCAATCAACACTGCAAAAACTTGAAGAAAAAGGAGTACCGAAAAATAAAATATGTTTTGGTGCTCCTTTTTACGGAAGAGGAGTAATAACTGAAGGTACTGCCGATTTGAATGTAAAAACAGTAAAAAGAGCAGTAACTATTCAACCAGATGGTCCTATACAAACAGCCTCAGATTATACAAACTGGAAACAAGAAGTATATGATGGTACACCAAACTATTTTTTTATAAAACAAAAGGCATTAGCTCCTAATAGTGGATGGACAAGAAAGTGGGATAATGAAGCAAAAGTACCATACTTAGTAAAAGGAAATTTCTTTTTAAGTTATGATGATGAAGAATCTATAGGTATTAAAGCACAGTTTATTAATGATAATCAACTTGGTGGTACTATTATTTGGACGGTTTATGGAGATTTAGAAATAAGCGGTACAGCTACGTCTTTTGGTACGAAACTAAAACGATGGTCTAATGTAAAATCTCCCTTGGTAAACAAGATTAATGAAGTTTTTGCCAATGGTAATATAGGAGGAAATAAATTACCTGTAATTAATATTACTGCTCCTTCCAATAATGCAATTTATAATGAAGGTGATATTATTATCATCAAAGCTTACGCTACAGATAGTGATGGAGTTATTAGTAAAGTAGAGTTTTTTAATGGTAATACTAAATTAGGAGAAGATACTACTTTTCCTTATGAGTATACGTGGGAAGATGCTTCTGTAACAACTCATAAATTAACAGCTAAGGCAACAGATAATGATAATGGTTCAACCACGTCTTCAATAATATCAATTGTCGTAAACGAAGCGAACTCAAACAAACCTCCTACTGTTACTTTAGTCTCACCAGTAGATAATACTGTTTTTGATGAAGGACAAACTATTGAGATAATTGCTAATGCAAGTGATGTAGATGGGACTATAAGTAAAGTTGAGTTTTTTAATGGAACAACTAAATTGGGTGAAGATTTAACAAACCCTTATAGTTATAGTATAGTTAATACTTCAATAGGAACTTATACCTTAACGGCGAAGGCTACTGACGATAAAGGATTAAGTAGTACCTCTTCTGTAAGAACAGTTAAGGTTACTGCAGATACGATTGACAACTGTAGCGGTATTGCAGATTGGTCGGCAACAACAACTTATAATGGAGGAGAAAATGTAAAGTATAAAAATGTTAACTATCAAGCTAAGTGGTGGACAAAAAACAATGCACCTGATACGCATACAGGAGATGGTCAACCTTGGAAAAAAGTAAAAGATTGTTCGGGAACTGGAGGCGGAGATAATATTGCACCAACAATAAATATAACCTCTCCTGTTAGTAATAGTACTTTTAAAGAAGGAAGTAATATTGAAATAACAGCCGATGCTTTTGATGACGATGGAAGTGTAAATAAAGTTGAGTTTTTTAATGAGAGTATAAAACTAGGAGAAGACACAACAACCCCTTATAACTTTACTATATCAAATGCACAAGTAGGAAGTTATTCTTTAACAGCTAAAGCTACTGATGATAAAAATGCATCAACAACTTCTGTAGCAGTGCAAATAAGTATTGAAAAAGATAGTACAGGTGGTGATGGTCAAGGTTGTAATAATGTACCTAATTACATTGCAGGAACTTCATATAATCAAAATCAAGAAGTACAGAATGAAGGAAACAAATATAAATGTAATATCGCTGGTTGGTGCTCTTCGTCAGCAGCATGGGCATATGCACCAGGAACAGGAACTTATTGGAAAGATGCTTGGTCTAAGGTAAGTAGTTGTGAAGTAACAGGAAGCAACCCTAAAATTAGTATAACATCTCCTCAAAACGGTGCTATATATGCTGTAGGGAACTCTATTGAAGTAAAAGCAACTGCAACAGATGATGAAGCTATAAGTAAAGTAGTGTTTTATAATGGTTCAACTAAATTAGGAGAAGATACTGCTGCTCCATATACATATACAATAACAAATGCACAAGCAGGAAGTTATTCTCTAACAGCAAAAGCTTATGATAATGAGAATAACTCAACTATATCTTCTTTAGTGGTTGTAACAGATGGTGTGAATCCACCTATTTCAAATAAGATTTTAGTAGGCTATTGGCACAATTTTAACAATGGTTCTACAATTCCTAAACTAAGAGATGTTTCAAAAGATTGGGATGTTATTTGTGTGGCATTTGCAGAGCCTAAATCAGGTAGTAAATCAGAGATGAAATTTACTCCTTTTGAAATTTATAATGGGAATATAGAGGAGTTTAAAAATGATGTAAGAATCTTACAAGGAAGAGGGCAAAAGGTGTTAATATCAATAGGAGGAGCTAACGCTCATGTAGAGTTAAATAACAATACCGAAAAGAATCAGTTTGTGAGTTCAATGACTAGTATTATTAACACCTATGGATTTGATGGTTTAGATATTGACTTAGAAGGAAGCTCTCTATCTCTAGACCCTGGTGATACAGACTTTAGAAATCCTACAACACCAAAAATCATTAATCTTATAGAAGGTACTAAAGCAGTTATTAATAATGTTGGAGCTAGTAAATTTACCTTAAGTATGGCACCAGAAACGGCTTATGTACAAGGAGCATATGGTAATTATTCTGGAGTATTTGGAGCTTATTTACCAGTAATACATGCCTTACGAAATCAAATGGATTATATTCACGTGCAACATTACAACACAGGTTCAATGTTTGGAAGAGACGGTAAAATATACCAGCCAGCTACTGCAGATTTTCATGTAGCTATGGCAGAAATGCTAATAACTGGATTTAAAGTTGCTCAAACCGGCTTAAGTTTCCCTGGTTTAAGAGCAAATCAAGTAGCGATAGGGTTACCTGCTGAACCAAGAGCTGCTGGTAGTGGTTATACATCAGAAACTGTTGTACAACAGGCATTAGATTATCTAATAAAAGGAGTCTCATATCCTAATAGAACCTATACAACAAGTACTACATATCCAGAATTTAGAGGTTTAATGACCTGGTCCATTAATTGGGATGTAGCGAATAACGCTGTTTTTTCTTCTAGTCATAGAGCTTATTTAGATAATTTAGGACTATCTGGTAAAGCAATTAAAGAAAGTGAAGTATTAACTGAAAGTTTAGTTACGGCATACCCTAATCCTATTGTTAAAGATGTAATAACGTTTGAGTTTTTCACAAAAGAAGGCTTTGAACAAGAAAACCTAGTTGATTATGGGTTGCAAATTTTTAATGCAACTGGAAAAGAGGTCTTAACAATTAAAATCAACTCAAAAACAACTAAAAAACCTTTAAATATTGAGTTTTTGAAAAACGGTCTGTATTATTATACACTAAAAAAAGGCACAAAACAGCATTTAGGAAAATTCATTAAAGCGAATTAAAAAATTGGCTTATAATACCTAGATAAGAACCTCACATAACTTTCACATAGTTATAAAAGGTTTTTAAGAATAATAACATTCATAAAATAATGTTAAAGGTATTAAAAGAGTGTAACTATTAAGAAAAAGAATCGTCATATAAGCATATAATTACTTAACAAGTAATGTTTAGTGATTAGTTAGTTTTTAATAGTTGATTGAAAGGAAAGGCTCGAGATATTATCCCGAGCCTTTTTTAATATAATATATTTTAGGTACTTATTTTCTTTCTAGAAGCGCCATATAAAACCCGTCGAAACCAGATTTATGTGATAATACTTTTTCGTCTTTAACAAACTTAAAATCTTTTCCAGCATCAGAAGCTAAAAAGAATTCTATTTGTTGTTGGTTTTCAGACGGTAATACAGAACATGTAGCGTACACTAGTTTACCTCCTGGTTTTACCATTTTAGAGTATTGTTGTAATACTTCTTGTTGTGTACCACGAATTTTATCTAAAAACTCAGGTTGCAATTTCCACTTACTGTCTGGGTTTCTTCTAATTACTCCCAAACCAGAACATGGAGCATCGATTAAAACTCTATCAGCTTTACCTTGTAACTTCTTTATTACTTTGGTAGAGTCTATTACACGAGTATCAATATTATGAGCGCCGTTTCTTCGAGCACGAACTTTTAGTTTTTTTAATTTACTTTCGTAAATATCCATTGCTATAATTTGTCCTTTATTTTTCATTAAAGAAGCTAAGTGTAACGTTTTACCACCAGCACCAGCACATGTATCTACTACTTTCATACCTGGTTCAACATCTAAATAAACTGCAACTAACTGAGAAGATGCATCTTGCACTTCAAAGAAACCTTTATGAAAAGCTTCAGTTTTAAATACATTAGCACGTTCTACCAAACGTAAGGCATCATCATAACCTTTGATAAATTCAGTATCAATTCCTTCTGTTTTTAAATCTTTTTGTAAATGCTCTTTTGTTACATTTAAAGTATTTGTGCGTAAAATAACTTCAGCTTTTTTATTTAAAGCAGCGATTTCTTTTGTCCAAACTTCTTCTCCCAATTCTTGTACTCCAACTTCATCAATCCAATCAGGAATTGATTCTCTAAATTTTCTAATTTTAGATAACTCATCAAATTTACCTTTAATTCTTCTTGTAGGAGTAGCTTCTATTTGATTCCAATCAGGTAATTTAATTCCTCTTAACACACACCAAACAACAAACAAACGCCATAAATCAGGACGTGCATATGGTACTTTTACATTCGCAATTTCAGCATATAAGCGTTGCCATCTAACAATATCATATATCGTTTCAGCAACAAACTTTCTATCGCGTGCTCCCCAACGTTTATCTCTCTTTAAAGCTTTCTCTACAGCTTTATCAGCATATACACCTTCGTTAAATATATCACGTAAACTATCAATAACAGCGTACGTTAAATTTCTATGTAATCTCATTTGATGAATTTAAGAGTGCAAAGATAGTTGATTTTAATGGCTTTTTGTATTTTCGTTCTTAATGAATTTAAATAACCCCGTAACATATATAAAAGGAATTAGTGTTGCTAGAGCAGAGTTGTTATTTACCGAGTTAGGTATTAAAACTTGTAACGATTTATTGCACCTTTTTCCGTTTAGATATATCGATAAAACACAGTTTTATACGATTAATCAGTTGCAACAAAACTCCGCTGAAGTACAAATAGTAGGTAAGATTACAGGCGTAAAAACCGTAAAACAAAAAAGAGGTAGTAGGTTAGTGGCTACTTTTTCTGACGCTACAGGTACCATGGAATTAGTTTGGTTTAAAGGTGCCAAATGGATAAAAGATAGTTTAAAATTAAATGTTCCGTATGTTATTTATGGAAAATTGAATTGGTATAATGGTACTCCTAATATGCCGCATCCAGAAATGGAAACGGTAAAAGAATACAAAAGCAAGCTACAAATGGCTATGCAACCAGTATACCCTTCTACTGAAAAACTAAGCACTAAAGGAATAAGTAACAAGGTCATGCGTACGATGATTCAAAACTTGTTTCAGCAAGCATATACTAATATTGAAGAAACTTTTCCTGATTATTTTATTGAAAAGCATCAGTTTTTAGGTAAAAAAGATTCGTTATTAAATATTCACTTTCCTAAAAATCAAGAATTATTAGCCAAAGCACAATATAGGTTGAAGTTTGAGGAGTTATTCTTTATTCAATTACAATTATTACAGAAGAAACTTATTCGAAAATCAAAACTAAAAGGATTTGTTTTTGAGCAAGTAGGAGAGGAGTTTACCAAATTTTATAATAATCACTTGCCTTTTGACTTAACAGGGGCTCAAAAACGAGTACTGAAAGAAATTCGTAAAGACGTAGGCTCTGGAGCACATATGAATCGATTATTACAAGGTGATGTAGGCTCTGGAAAAACGATTGTAGCGTTATTGACTATGTTGTTAGCTATTGATAATGGACATCAAGCCACAATTATGGCTCCAACCGAAATTCTTGCAACACAGCATTATAACGGAATAATAGAGCTATTAGAGAAAACTGATATTAAAGTTGAATTATTAACAGGGTCTACCAAAACAAAAAAGCGTAGAGAAATTCATGAAAGTTTAGAAGATGGTTCATTGCATATACTTATAGGAACGCATGCTATTTTAGAAGATAAAGTACAGTTTAGAAATCTGGGTATTGCTATTATTGATGAACAGCATCGTTTTGGGGTGGCTCAACGAAGAAAGTTGTGGGAAAAGAGCCCAACCCCAGCCCTTCCCAAAGGGAAGGGAGAGGGAATTCGTAAAAAATATATGACAGCTCGTCCTTCAACATATAAACTTTTAAAAGAACTACAAGAACAACGTAAAAAGCAGGTAACACCTGCTGAACGAGTTTTATGGGAAAGTTTAAAAACAAAACAATTAGACTATAAGTTTAGAAGACAGCATATTATTGATGAATTTATAGTTGACTTTATTTGTTTAGGGAAAAAACTCATCATTGAAGTAGATGGGAAATATCATGAAACTCCTGAACAAGAAGAAGCAGACAATTTACGTACAGAAATTTTAACTGATTTTGGATATAAGGTAATTAGATTTACCAATGAAGAAGTTATTGGAAACATTAATAATGTTCTAGAAAATATAAAAGAAACTTTAGAAAGCCTCCCTTCAGGGGAGGTTGGAGGGGCTGTTGTTCCTCCACATATTTTGGTGATGACAGCAACACCAATTCCAAGAACATTAGCGATGTCAGTTTATGGAGATCTGGATATCTCAGTGATTGATGAACTTCCTCCTGGTCGTAAAGAGATTAAAACTGTACATCGTTATGATAGCAACCGTTTGGGGGTTTTTAAATTCTTGAAAGATGAAATAACTAAAGGACGACAAGCTTATGTAGTATATCCGTTAATCCAAGAATCGGAAGCTATGGACTACAAAGATTTAATGGATGGATACGAAAGTATTTCTCGAGAGTTCCCTTCTCCTAAATATCAAATAAGCATTGTTCATGGGCAAATGAAACCTGCAGATAAAGATTATGAAATGGAACGTTTTGCTAGAGGGGATACTCAAATTATGGTAGCTACTACAGTGATTGAAGTAGGAGTGAACGTACCTAATGCTTCTGTAATGGTAATTGAAAGTGCAGAACGCTTTGGCTTGAGTCAGTTGCATCAATTACGAGGTAGAGTAGGGCGTGGAGCTGAACAGAGTTATTGTATTTTATTATCGAGTTATAAATTGTCTTCTGATGGAAAAACTCGATTACAAACGATGGTAGAAACTACAGACGGGTTTAAAATAGCGGAAGTGGATTTAAAACTTCGTGGTCCAGGAAATATTATGGGAACACAGCAAAGCGGTGTTTTAAATCTTAAAATAGCAGATGTTGTTAAAGATAGTCCAATATTACATATAGCTCGAAAAGCAGCTATAAACTTACTACAAGAAGATCCTAATTTATCAAAAACAAAAAATTCCAGCTTGCTAAAATCTTATGAAAAGCTTAAAAAAACAAGTGGAATTTGGAGTAACATAAGTTAGAATTAAGTACTATTAACTAGTACTTAATTCTTCTTCCTCATTAATAGTATTATCAGTTTTATTATATCTCAATATCAAATATCCAATTATTGCTGAAACAAGAGACCCTAATAAAACACCTATTTTAGCAGATCCTAAGAACTCAGGGCTCTTAGCAAAAGCTAAACTAGCAATGAATATTGCCATAGTGAATCCAATTCCGGCTAAAAAGGATACTCCTATAATATGTCGTGTATTAATATCTTTAGGAACCTCTATTATTTTAAGCTTTTTAACAGTGGTAATAATTGTAGTAATACCTATACTATTTCCTAGAACTAAACATAAAGCTATATGTATTATTAAGGAAGAGTCTAAATGTGCATCACTATCTAGTATTGATACTCCTGCATTAGCTAAAGCAAAAATTGGAATAATTGCATATGCAACTATACCATGTAATTTATGTTCTAAAAGTTGAAGGGGAGATTGATAGTCTTCTATCCAGTGATCTAAATTGTCTATTTCATCAATTTGCTCTTTTGACAATATTGGTGTAGGCAAAGTCTTCGCTTTTTTAATATTATCCATTATCTGAGACAAATTAGCCAAAAACTCAGTGGTATGTGCTTTTTGTCTAATAGGTACAGCAAAGGCCATTAGTATACCTGCTACAGTTGGGTGTATTCCTGCTTTTAAAAACAAAACCCAAATAACTGCACCAAACATAAAGGTTATGTAATGAGAGTAAAAACCTCTGTGTGCAATAAAATAAAGGAAAGCTAATAAAGCTATAGCAATAGATATTAAGGTAATATCTATACTAGCACTATAAAATAATGCAATTACTAAAACAGCTCCTATATCATCAACAATAGCAAAAGCAGTTAAAAAAATTTTTAAACTAAGAGGCACTCTTCTTCCTAAAGTATTTAAAACAGCTAGAGAAAAGGCAATATCAGTAGCCATTGGAACCCCCCAACCATGCGCCGTTTCTGGGTCTTCATTTAAAAGAATAAAAAACAAAACAGGGAATAACATTCCGCCTACTGCTCCAAAAAGAGGGAATGCTAGTTTTTTTGTAGTATTTAATTCACCTATTAAAAATTCTCTTTTAATCTCTAACCCAATTAAAAAGAAGAATACAGCCATTAAACCATCGTTAATCCAGAGTATTAAAGGTTTATATAACTCAAGATGTTCAGATTTAAAACCTATTTTATACTCCCATAAAGCACTATAACTGTCTCTAAAAGGAGAGTTTGCCCAAATAAGAGCTATTAAAGTTGCTACCAATAATAAAATTCCACTAGCACTTTCAGTTTTTAAAAATTTTTTAAAGGGAGATATTATTCTCTTTTTATTCATGTTTATATATAGATTGTAACTTACTTTTTTAAGGATAAAAAGTAAAGATATTAATTTTCTTATTTCAGATAGCGAAGATAATTCATCAAACTTTAATGAAAAGTTAAATTTTTAAAACTTTTTAACACTTAAGAAGGAAAAACGATACGAAATTCCCAAATTTAATTGAGTGTTACTTAATTTTCCTCCTCTTGCTTTTACATAACCAGCTCCTAATCTTAAATTTAGGTTATTAGTAAGTTTTTGATTAATCCCAACACTAGGTTTAATAATTAATCCTTGTCCTGTACTAATACCTCCGCCACCAGCTGCACCTCCTAAAACTTGTGCAAAAAGAGAGGTTCCTCCTTTAAAGAAGTCGTTTGTTTGAACTCCTAATCCCACAATTCCTTCTGCATAAGCTCCTGCACCTCCAAAGTTAGCAAAAGAAGTTTGACCTGCCGCATATAAATACTTGTTTAAGAAAAAGTTTAACTGTAATGATATTTGATGCATGTTTTGATCAAACCCACCATCTCTAGCAGCATTCAAATATAAATCTTGTTTAATAATAGCATCAAACCCTTTAAATTTTCCTTCTGAAAATTCTCTTTCATCTGATAAAACTCCATCTCTATCCACATAATACTTTAATCCTAGACCAAAAGTTGAAGAAACGAAATGAGAATCAGGACTCATCAAGTATCCTTTATTGATTGATGCATACACGTTATCAAATAGTTTTTGCTCTAAAGAGATGTCTGGATAAATTAAAAAACCTCCTTTGCTATCTACGCCGCCACCGCCACCAGCACCTACTCCAAATTTAGCTAAAATGTTTGTGCGATTTTTATTCATTGACAAATGATAACCTCCACCCAAGAAAATATCCATGTAACCAGCTTTAATTCCGTGATAAGCACCATCAGCTTTAACAAAAAAGAAAAAGTTATCTGTAAGATAGGAATTTAATTCAAATCCTGCTAAACGTATTGTATTTCCTTTATAAGACCCTTTAGTTACCTTAGCGTTATTCAGATGAACTAACAATGAAATTCGATTACTTAAGGCATTCCAAGAAGTGTTTTTTAAATCTTCTACAGAAAAAGTACTTTCTCTATCTTTAAAATTTGCTATCTTAAAAGAAAGAGGAATTTGTACGGCTACATTAAATTGACTACTGTTAATGGTACCTTCATCAAAAAAGTCGACATAACTGTATCCTGCAGTTGCAGAAAAATGTTTAAAATCATATCCTAAATTAAGATGAGGAAGTATAAATGCTCCTCCGCCATCAGGGGCAGATGCACCACCACCACCACCAAAATGAATTCCAGCATCAATAAAAAGTTTATCGGTTATTTTTTGTTGAATTCCAGCATTTACACCTAACGTAAAAAAACCTCCTCTAATACCTCCTACAGCTCCATATAACCCAACTCCTGCATAACTCCAATCATTTAGTTTGAGGTTGTAATGAAGCCCTGTGTAGTCCATATTTTGTTCTCCTTCAGGCATTTTAATTGATAAGAAATCAATTTGACCAAAACCAAACTGTGTTTTTCTTTCAGGAATGGTATTTATTTGTGCGTAAAAAAAATGAACACTCATTAGTAAACTTACTACGAGTGCTCTTTTAAAAATAATGTTAAGCATTAAATATTATTTAATTATGTATTTTTTGGCGTTCTCCGTTTATGTATGAAGCAACGAAAGCATCATTGAATCCAATTTTAATTAATTCTTTTTGTAAACCTTTAGCTTCATCTAAAGTAGTATATAAACCTAAAGAGTATTTAAAATAACCATCATTTGTTGTAACTGTTGATGGGATAACTTCTGATGACAATAAAGGATATTTATTTTCTGAAAGGATTCCTATTTGTACTGAATAGATTGTTTCCCCTGTAGTGTTTTCTGCTACTTCATCTGCCACTGTTTCAGTATTTATATCAGACGATATGCTGTTGTTATCAGGTTCTTCATCACTTCTAGCGGCTCTAGCTTGAGCTCTATTGATGCTGTCCAATACTCTGTAGGCTTCTTTCTTTTTTACAGCTTCTATATCTACGTTATTAATAGCACTACTACCTCCATTTGCGTAAAAATAATATGCAGCCCCTAAAGCAAGACCTAACAGAAGCCCTAAGAAAATAGGCAGAGTTTTCGAGCTCTTTTTTACCGCAGCTAATTCTTCTTGTGTGCTACTTAATTCGCTTTCTGCTTCTTCTCTTTTTAATTTAGCGTTGTCTAAGTCTTCTTGCATTAACTTAAACTTATCTTCTTCTATAAAAGGCATAAGTATATGGATTGGTTAGTAATTATTAAAAGCACTAAAATACAAATCTTTTTTAATTCGTGAGTTTTAAAGAGGATAATAGGCTCTGAAGACAATTATTTCTTATGAAAAAAATATTATCCGTGAGGTGTAGAATAGATTGTCATTTTATTATTTCTACTAAAACCGATAAGGAAAATTCCAAATTCTTTTGCGAAATCTACTGCCAAAGATGAACAAGCAGAAACTGCTATTATTATCGGAATTTTAGCTAAGAAAGCTTTAGATACTATTTCATAAGAAACTCTTCCACTAACTAACATATAATTAGCTTCTTTTAGCTTGTTTTGACTGATTAAATCACCAACACATTTATCTACAGCATTATGACGACCAATATCTTCTTTAATGGTTAATAGTTTTTTATTGCTATTAAAAATAGCACAAGCATGACTGCCTCCTGTAGATTTAAAAATAATTTGCTTATTACTCATTTCCATAAACATATATGATGTAGCTTCAACTATATCTTCAATTATTTCGTTAGAGTTACTTTTTAAAGTTTTTCCTTTAACTTTTAAATCTTTTAATTCCTTTTTTCCACAGATTCCGCACGAAGAAACCGATAAAAGAGTGCGTTTATTTAAGTATCCTTTCCCTAATTTTTCTTTTAGAATTTCCATGTTTATAACTGTAGAAAAGTCTTTATCAGTTTTGATTATATCTACTTTTACTCCATCTTTTTTTTTGTATATATCTTCTGCATATAACAAACCTCTTACTAATTCTTCATCGTTCCCAGGAGTTCTCATAACTACTGTATATGGCTCTTTGTTAATGTTTATTTGTAGTGGGGCTTCTACTACAAGAGTATCATCAAACTTCTCTAAAGAGTTATTAGAGAGTTTAATTGATTGGTAGCTTTCTGTTTGTTTCATGATAAAAACAAATGTATGCAAAAAAGCAAGTAAAAAGAAAAGCCCTGATATTAAGATCAAGGCTTTTAGTATGTTTTATCGCCCCTAAACAATAAAACATACTTTTCGATAGGGGCTTCTATCAACTAGATAAACGGTAAATTACAAATAATAGTATAAATATTAATCACTTTTTGTGCAGTCAATAACTATTAATTCGTTGTTTAGGTTTGTAGTAAAAAACAAATAAGTGTTTCCTCCGTCTTTAAATTTTGTTTCTTTTCTAATCTGAGCCACAGTTTTCGGAAAATTACGTGTTGTAATGTTTGCCTTAGATTCTGTTATTTGCTTTTTTATTCTTTTTTTATTGTAGGCAAATACATTCTTAATTTTAAAAATTCTTCCAGGGAAATCTTCAATTAAATTTTCTGAAGTATAGAGGTGAGAATGTTGATGTAATTTGCCTACTTTTTGTTGGCTTGCTACTTCATTAAATCCTCCAGACTTTAAAATAGCAGCATTGGGTTCATAAAGATATTTTAGCGGTGGATGATATTCAAATTTAAAACCACTACCTAGATGAAAATTAAATTTTTGCTTCTTGTTTTTCAACACATTACATGTTTTTACTTCGACAAACACTTTAATCTCTTTTTTTAGTAAGAAAAGTAGTTCTTTTACTTCGTTATTAACTGCTATAACATGAATTTCTTTTACAAATTTTAGTTCGTTTATAGTTGATGTGATGTCTAAAATAGGTGAATTTTTAATAAGAATTGTGTTCGCTTTTTCAAATAAAAAATCTAAGTTTTCAGGTACGTTTGGTGAGCAATCTCTCAACAAAAAAACCTTTCCTTTTGTATCATTTCTTCGAGAAGGATCAATATAAATACAATCGAATTTTTCAGAAGTATTTTCTAGATACTCTAACCCGTTTGTAGCTACAGTTTTAATATTTGAAACCTTCATTTGCTCATAATTGTACGAAACAATTTCTGAAAGTTCTTCATTTAGTTCACAGTGCACAACCTTTTTAAACTGTTTTGAAAAAGCATGGCAATCAACACCAAAGCCTCCAGTAATATCAATTATTGAATCCCCATCAATTAATTTAGACTTGTACTCAGCTGTTATTTCAGAAGAAGTTTGTTCAATGCTTAATTTAGGAGGATAATAAATGTTTTTTGTTTGAAACCAAGTAGGTAATTTTTTTTCTGATTTTTGTTTAGCTACGATTTGATTGGCTAATTCTTGTACAGAAATATCTATAAAGGGACTTCCTTTAAAAATTAATTGTTCTATATTGGATGTTAGGTTCTGATTAATACAATCCTGAACCTCAGTATTTAAAATATTTTTATTCAAAAAAGAAGTGTTTTTTTTAATGCTTTTTACTACAATAATACTAATAATTTAACAGTTATAAAGTTTTGTTAATCCTATATTTTCATTAGGTTTGTTTACCTAATTATTAATTTAAAGTTAACAAATAATTTATTATGAAAAAAAGTATATTAATGCTTGCTATGATTTTAGCAACAATGAGTGTAAGTGCTCAGTTTTATGTTTCTGCAGCAGGAGGGTATTCAATTTCTAGTGCTGGTGTGCGTTTTGGTACTGAAACTACTGCATCTGGAGTAGAGAACACTTACGGTAGTTATGGTGAAGGACTACATACTCAATTAAGAGGAGGGTATTTTTTTAATGACACTTTTGGTGTTGAAATTGGTGTTGGATACTTAAATGGGGCAGATCAAACTTCTCTTTTAGTTGATTTACCTACACAAGCTCAATATATAAATATTGAAGCTAGAGGTAAAGCTTATGGAGCATCTGCCTCGTTAGTTTATAAATTTACTAATAACATTTATGGACGTTTTGGAGCCTTAATTAAGGTAGGAGGAAAAACTGAATCTGATGGAAAAATAAACATGGCATTATCTCAAACAGAAATGCTTAACGTTGATTATACACAAGATTATAAAGGGCGTTTACCTTTAGGGTTTATTGGTGCTGTTGGATACAAGTATGATTTAAGTGATAAAGTGTCTCTTTTTGCAGAATTAGAATACATGGGAATTAGTGTTACTAGAGATACTTCAGAAATTACTGAATTTTCAGCAAATGTTAATGGAGAAGCAAGATCTATAGAGCAAGTAAAAGCTATTTTCGCTAATCACCCTAACGCTCAATATAATCCTTTAGCTGCTGTATTTAACAAGAATATAGAGTATGTTGATGAGTTACCTTTAGGTGCAAATCCAGCTGGAGAAAAGCAATTATCACAAAAAGTTCCTTATTCTTCTTTTGGAATTAATATTGGAGCAACTTTCTATTTCGGTAAATAATTTTTATTTTATATAGAATCAAAAGAGCAGCAAAATTGCTGCTCTTTTTTATTGTTTATAAAAAAGTTATGGTAACTCTAATTATAAGCCTTTACATCTCCCATATCTAGAGTACCAACTGGCATTTCATGTTTTGTTGGTAGTATTGCTCCAGATTCAGTTGTTACCCAATCACTCCATGTAGCCTCCATGCCGCCAGTAGGAATTATAGAAACCCACATTTTATAGCTAGTAGGTTTACCATTCTCATCTAAAACCCATAAATAGGAATCACCTGGTGTTGAGCCTCCTGTGGTATAAGTAACTAATAAAGCGTCTTTGCCTTTATATTGTACAATTCTACGTTCAATTCCGTTTTCAAAAACTTTGTAAGGAGCTATTAACCAAAAACTATCATTGTTAAAGTAGTCTATGGCTTTTTGAAGTATTTCTTTATTTTTTACTTTTTTCCCATCAACTAAAACAATACTTTTTTCTGGTTCCTTAGTGTATAGTGTTACTTTATTAACATCCCAAGATACTTCTACAATATCTTCTTTCTTATTCCACTTATAAAAATGTTTCCCTCTAAAGCTCCACTCTATAAATCGTGTGTTTTTATAGGCTTCATAATTTAATGCTTTAAGCATTTTAGTGGCTAAAGCATCTGCTTTAGGTCCTTGTTCTCCTTTAGGTAAATTTTCGTTATTTCTAAAATAAAAAATTGCTAATACAATAGCTCCAATTAGTAATAATATACCTAGTATTTTAAATAACTTTTTCATTTTTGTTGATTAATTGTTTAATTCCTTTAGCTAGTTCATCTGCAGCAGCAGGATAATTTCTAAACCAAAGCTCTGGCTCAATTAGCTCTAATTCAGCAATAGCTAATTTACCATTATTATCAGTAAAAATATCAACACGTGCATAAATAGGAAGTTCTACACAAGCTTTAACGGCATTTTCGGCAAAAGCGATTTCTTCTTTAGTAGGTATGTAGTTATAAACTGAACCTCCAAAATCATCTTGTACTCTAAAGTCTCCTGGCTTTGCTACTTTTAAAACTGCATGTGTAAATTTACCATTCATAACCATCAACGAAATTTCTCCCTTTTCAACAATTTTATACTGAAAAGGCTGTATAATCATAGCTTCATTGGTTATTAAACCTGAAAATACGGTTTCGTATTCAGTAATATTTTTTGAATTAATTTTATAAGTGTGTCTCGCTGCTCCAGAAACACAAGGTTTTAAAACAAACTCTGTTAAGTTATACTTTTGTGAAAGTTCTTCTAATGTGAATTGAGTCTCTTTTTCTATAAAGTAGGATTCGCAAATATGTACCCCATTTTGCTGTAAATCTTGTAAATAATGCTTATCAATATTCCAACGGATAATTTTTTCTGAGTTTAACAATGTTGTTTGATTGCTAACAGTATTTAACCATGTTGAAAACTCAGGAAACCGATCAAAGTAATCCCATGTGCTTCTAAATAAAACATACTTTGTTGTAGACCAATCAAAAGTGGCATCATCCCATGAGAGGCGAATTGCTTTTAAGCCTTGGTTTTCAAGTGCTACTTTCACATAATTATCTTCATCTAATATATTTTGAATATAGCTATCAAGTTTTTCAGGATTTACATATCTTTTATCTGTAAGGATAATAACATCGTATTTTTTCATATATGCAATGTAATGTTATTTTTAAAATTATAAACTGCTTATTTATGCGTATTATAATACTCTAGTACGTGGTTAGGTGCTTGTATACCTTCTTTTAAACTTTTATTAGGAATATTTGGCAAAACAATAGGAGAGAGGAACGTAATATTTTAGGGAGCTAACAATACTTATTATTAAGTTTCTCAATTATAAAACACTTCTAAAAATAATATTTTTAAGTTCAAATCTATCCTAAAATATAGAGAAACGAACCGTAATTGTTTCCAAAATTATGTGTAAGTCTTGATTTTTTTGTTTCTTTTTTCATCAAGGAAAAAAAGAAAATAAGAAAGATTAATAGTAACAATGTGGTTGCCTATTTAACATAATATTTGAAGTACAAAATAAAAGAAGTTTAATAATAGTTCTTGATAGAACAAGTGCATAGAATTTTATTTTTATTCACTTTTTTAATTAATTTTTAAAATTTTAAAGGAGTTCGTGAATCTCGTAAAAACTCGATTTCATAAAATTTATGCTCTTGTGGAAAGTTGACGAAAATGTTATTGGAAAAAAATTACAGCACAATTTTAATTGATATTACAAATTTTGAAGAATTCCAAAAATTAGCTTTTGTGCGGCTGTAAGCGTTGGAAAATTGTGTTTAAAAAAATTACTGCGACAGCATAATTATTTTTAAAAAACAATCGAGCGTTTTTTGCAAGAGGCAATTTAACATAATGTCGAATTATAGCTACAAATTATTATAGTTCAAATGTTTATTAGAATAACGTATTTAAAAAATATTATTGAATAATACCAAATACGAGATTTTATGGAATTATAATTAACACTTGTTGACGAATGTTAAAACACCCCCAAACTAATGTTTATTGAGCTTTCAAGACTTTCTGGGATATTTTACATAATAGAGAATTATAGCTATCCAATTTACGATAATTAATTTGTACTATAATTAATATTATGTTAAATAGGATTGAATGTGATTTATGTTCATATGTCTCCTTCTTAAAACCTATTTATAAAATTACTAATAGAGTACCTAAGTTTAAAGGAAAAGACTATTTATTTATAAAAATGATAAAGTGAATGCTTATGTTATAAAAAAAATAAATTTACCCGTTGTGCATTTTAAATAATGCTAATTTTAATACTGTTAATATTTCTATCAAAAACAAATTTATTGATGTATTGAATTATTGTTAAGGCAGCTATTTTAAATAGTATTCTCGTCTTAAACCCTTGAAAATCAAACTAATAACAGAGTTGAGAAAATAATATTTCTATTCTTTTTCTTGATTTTCTAAAGATATATGGTTGCATTTTGTAATTCAATTGATTGCTCCTCATAGGAGTA
>NZ_JAKVUA010000039.1:0-1289 GCF_033978845.1 Tenacibaculum sp. 1B UA | reverse complement strand
CTGGTGAAACTGTAACTTCTCCTGTTAATGTTCCGAAACAAATATCTGTTACTGTAGCTACTGCCGTGAAATTAGGAGTTTCAGCATCTTTAATTTTAATAGTTTTAACTACTGAACATTCTGGTGTTGCTCCTGCATCGTAAACTGTTACGGTATATGTTCCTGCTACCGTAGGATTCAGCGTTAATGTTGTACCTGCTAAATTCGTTCTTCCTACTGCTATACTTGGTCCTGCAACTTCATAAGCATAACTACCTGAGCCTGAGGTTACTTCTAATGCTACAGCTGCTGCCATTGGTGGACTACATGTTAACTTCTTAGTCTCTTTTAACGTAAATACTAAATCTGGTGTTATTGTAACATCCGTTGGGGTACCTTCTGTACATCCATTAGAATCTACTACATTTACTGTATAAGCATCTGCTGCTAAATTGGTAAATGTATAATTTGCAGCATTCAGTATTTGCGTTTCTACTACTCCACTTCCGTTAGATAATGTATAGGTATATGTACCTGTACCTCCTGTTGCTGTTACTGATATACTTCCTCCTATTGAAGAATCACATGAATTGTCATTTTCAGTTACATTAAATGTTACTGCTGCTGGATTTGCTATGACTACTTGATCTGTTGACTCACAATATAATCCGGTAGCTCCATTTTTATCTCGTACTACTACTGTATAATCTCCTGCTGGTAAGTTCGTAAAGATATTGTTTGAACTAAACGTGTTACCTGCATAAGCAACTCCTGGGGTAGCTGTTTCTTCTAATTGATACACATAATCTCCCCAACCTCCTGATCCGGTGGCTGTAATAGTAGCATCTGAACCATTGTAACAACTTACTACTGGGTTGGCAACTCCTGTTACTGATAATGGATCTGCTGGTTCTGCAATGGTAAAGTTTGCACTTTGTGCTTCACAGAATGGACTGTTAGTTCCCATATCTATTCGTACATAGTACTCTCCTGCTACCAATCCTGTGATTGTTTCTGGTGTACCTGCTGTTCCTGTTCCTGTTACTGCCGTTGCTGTACCTGTGGTAGCATCGTAAACAATATAACTATAACCACTTGTGTATGGTGGGGTACTTGGTACAAAACTTAAGACTGCACTTCCATTATTATCTCCTTTACAATCTACATCATCTACATTGGTAATTAAAATATCAAAGGTAGGTTCTGGTTTTACCGTGTGATATACTTCTAAAATACATCCTGTTGCTGCATTGTATATCTCAATTGTATAATTATCAACTGGCACGTTATTAAATACTGCTGCATCTGCA
>NZ_JAKVUA010000038.1:0-1310 GCF_033978845.1 Tenacibaculum sp. 1B UA | reverse complement strand
ATGTCTCGTCCTAAAATAAGTTGACACAATTTAGACTTATTTTATGAAAAACAATGTATCCAAGAAGAAACGCACACAATGTGATTACAACTTAGGCTTTAAATTAGCTGTAGTTTCTCAAGTAGAAAAGGGCGAGTTAACCTATAAACAAGCTCAAAAGAAGTATGGTATTCAAGGTAGGAGTACTGTTTTGGTTTGGTTAAGAAAACATGGTATCTTAGACTGGAGCAAACCTGCCTTACTAATGAAATCAAAATCCAAAGAAACACCTGCCCAAAAAATAAAGCGATTAGAACGGGAGTTAGAAGATCAGAAGTTAAAAAACATGATTCTCAATAAAATGATTGATATCTCTGATAGTCAATATGGAACTTCTATTAGAAAAAAGTATTTATCTCAACACTCCAAAGCATCAGACAAGAACAAAGGATAAGTTTATCTCGTTGTTGTCGATTGTTTGAGATATCAAGACAAGGATTCTATCAAAGCATTAAGCGAGAGAACGCTCGAAGATCAGAACGTTCTAAAATTAAACCTTTAGTTCTAAAAATACGTATGCAAATGCCTAGAATAGGTACTCGAAAGTTGTATTATTTACTAAAGAAAGAGTTTAATAATCAAGGAATAAAAATAGGTAGAGATGCCCTATTTGATTATTTACGCTCAGAATCCATGTTAATCAAACCTAAAAAGAATTACACTAAAACCACTAACTCTAAACATTGGTTACGCAAGTATCCCAATCTAATCAAAGAAACAAAGATAGTGCGCCCAGAACAATACTTTGTCAGTGATATTACCTATGTAAAAAGTAGAGAACGAACCCATTATTTATCTTTGGTGACCGATGCTTTTAGTAGAAAAATTATGGGATATCATTTAAGTAATGATATGAGTGCAGAAAATGTAGTTAAAGCCTTAACTATGGCCATTAAAAATAGAATTACATCTGGACCAATGATTCATCATTCTGATAGAGGATTACAATATTGTTCTACAATATATCAAAACAAGTTAGCCGAAAAAGGAATAAAATCATCAATGACCGATGGATACGACTGTTATCAAAATGCTTTGGCAGAAAGAATTAATGGAATTTTGAAACATGAATTTTTAATTTATAAATGTAATACAGGTAAGGAATTAGAAAAACTCATAAAACAATCAATAAATATTTATAATAATCTAAGACCTCACTTGAGTTTGAATATGAAAACACCTAATTTTATACACAATAAAAAACCAGAGAAGCTAGCTTCTCTGGTTTAAATTATATTTTTTAATATGTCAACCTATTTTAGGACGACTCA
>NZ_JAKVUA010000037.1:0-1842 GCF_033978845.1 Tenacibaculum sp. 1B UA | reverse complement strand
GGTTTCGTTGTGTTGAGGAACGTTCAGCGAGCTTCGCTGATGGTTTCGTTGTGTTGAGGAACGTTCAGCGAGCTTCGCTGACGGTTTCGTTGTGTTGAGGAACGTTCAGCGAGCTTCGCTGATGGTTTTGTTGTATTGAGGAACGTTCAGCGAGCTTCGCTGACGGTTTCGTTGTGTTGAGGAACGTTCAGCGAGCTTCGCTGATGGTTTCGTTGTGTTGAGGAACGTTCAGCGAGCTTCGCTGACGGTTTCGTTGTGTTGAGGAACGTTCAGCGAGCTTCGCTGATGGTTTTGTTGTATTGAGGAACGTTCAGCGAGCTTCGCTGATGGTTTCGTTGTGTTGAGGAACGTTCAGCGAGGGGAGTATTGGGGAGTATTCGGGAGTATTCAATAAAGTGTGTCAACTTATTTTTAGTTTTCTAAATAAGCTATCAGAGGTCGTTAATAACGACTAAAACTACTTTTAGTACTTAAATCGCTGAGCTTATGGGTTTCCGTAAGAAAATTAAGTTATTATTAGTAAGTTCGTAAAATATAAACAAACATAAAATACAACTATAAACCTATCAAAACAGGTGTATAACTATGTATTTTACATCTATATAAACAAGTTGGCGGTAATTTAAGAAACCTACGAAAATCAAAGAAACTAATCGTAAATGAAGAAAATTTTACACACAGTTGCGATAAATAAAAGTGGCGACCTAATCACAGCAAAAAATGCTAAAAAAGGAAGTGATTTTTTTTGTCCATTATGTAAAAACGAATTAATTCTTCGTAAAAGTGGAAAAACTGGAAAAGGTTCTAAAAGACCACATTTTGCACATCGTATTTTAACACCAAATTGCACACCTGAAAGTGCTTTACATTTCAATTTTAAAAATTTACTTGTAGAAAAAATTAAACAAAAGATAGAAAAGGAAGAACCTTTATCTATTTCTTGGAATTGCAAACATTGCTATGACTTTCATTCTGGAAATTTATTAAAAAAAATAAAATCAGTAAAAGTTGAACACAATATGACTCTTTGTCAACCTGATATTGCACTATTTGATTTTGAAAATAAAGTTTTTGCTGTTATAGAAGTTGTAGTTACTCATAAACCCGAAGAAAAAGTTTTAAATTTTTATTTAGAAAATAATATAATATTAATTCAAATCAATCTAACTTCTGAAGAAGATATTGAAAACTGGAAAGAAAAAATTTCTAAACCGGACATTGTTGAAATTTGCTTTAATCCTAAATGTAAAACCTGCGGAAATTTTCAACATAAAACTAAAATGACTATTGTAGAAGGTCCTTGTTGGAAATGTCATTCATCTATGAAAGTTGCAGTAATTGAAGGAGGAATGGAAAGAGGTGGTTCTTCTTGTGGTGCAGACGAATTTTCAAAAGAGGAAATTGAATTTGCTAAAAGAAAAGGAACAATTATTAAATCACATTACAGTAAAACAATGCACGAAAGATATTTAGCAAGTACTTGTAATAAATGTGGAGCATTTGCTGGGAATTTTTATTTATTTACAGATTATTTACAACCTGCTTCAATTGGAGAACTTCCATCTGAAACTTTTGATATTGGATATTACTGCAATAATTGTTTTGAAATTGAAGAAGATGATTATATGAATTTTTAAGATAAAAACTACCGCCAACAACATATATAATTTATTGCTTGCAAAAAGCTTACTTACGAAAATCCTCGCGGATTTTCTTTGTCAGTAATTATTTACTAAATTAGGTGCTTAAACCAAGTAACAAACCATATACAACAACGTTAGCAATAATTTTGACTCGTCCTGAATAAAGGCTACATAATTTTAAACATTATGTACAAAAACG
>NZ_JAKVUA010000036.1:0-5794 GCF_033978845.1 Tenacibaculum sp. 1B UA | reverse complement strand
AAAAAAAGGCAAAAAAAGTAGTTGTTAAGTGGAAAAAGGTATCTATATTTGCACCCGCAAACGGATAAGCGGTAAGCTTAGAAGTTAGTAAGAGTTCATTAAAATAGGGGTTAAGATATATTAAGAAAAGGTTAAAAAATAGTTTAAATTTTCTTGTTTAATACGAAATAAAGTGAGTATCTTTGCAGTCCGAATTTTAGGGAAAAACAGTTCATTAAAATAGTGCGAAAAACAAATTAAAAAAAAACTTTAAAAAGTTTTTGTCAGATTAAAAATAGTTTGTATATTTGCATCCGCTTTGAGAAAGCGATATGATTACAGAAATTTTGGAAGACGATTAAGTCACTAGTTCGAGTCTAGTATTTCTACAAGAGGATGAGTCGTAAGATAAGTAAAAACTTGTCAGTGGCGACTCGCCACAAGTTCATTGAAAATATTGAAATTGACAGCGTAAAACAAAGAGTAGAATAACCATAACTTTTCGAAGTTAAAAATTCTTTTGGAACTTAACATTTATAATATTAAAGATTATACAATGAAGAGTTTGATCCTGGCTCAGGATGAACGCTAGCGGCAGGCTTAACACATGCAAGTCGAGGGGTAACAGGGAGGAGCTTGCTTTTCTGCTGACGACCGGCGAACGGGTGCGTAACGCGTATAGAATCTGCCTTGTACAGGAGGATAGCCTTTAGAAATGAAGATTAATACTCCATAAATTTAAGAGATGGCATCATTTTTTAATTAAAGATTTATCGGTACGAGATGACTATGCGTCCTATTAGCTAGATGGTAAGGTAACGGCTTACCATGGCAACGATAGGTAGGGGGTCTGAGAGGATTATCCCCCACACTGGTACTGAGACACGGACCAGACTCCTACGGGAGGCAGCAGTGAGGAATATTGGTCAATGGAGGCAACTCTGAACCAGCCATGCCGCGTGCAGGAAGACTGCCCTATGGGTTGTAAACTGCTTTTATACAGGAAGAAACTTGGTTACGTGTAACCAACTGACGGTACTGTAAGAATAAGCACCGGCTAACTCCGTGCCAGCAGCCGCGGTAATACGGAGGGTGCAAGCGTTATCCGGAATCATTGGGTTTAAAGGGTCCGCAGGCGGTCAATTAAGTCAGAGGTGAAATCCCATAGCTTAACTATGGAACTGCCTTTGATACTGGTTGACTTGAGTTATACGGAAGTAGATAGAATAAGTAGTGTAGCGGTGAAATGCATAGATATTACTTAGAATACCGATTGCGAAGGCAGTCTACTACGTATATACTGACGCTCATGGACGAAAGCGTGGGGAGCGAACAGGATTAGATACCCTGGTAGTCCACGCCGTAAACGATGGACACTAGTTGTTGGATTTAGATTCAGTGACTAAGCGAAAGTGATAAGTGTCCCACCTGGGGAGTACGATCGCAAGATTGAAACTCAAAGGAATTGACGGGGGCCCGCACAAGCGGTGGAGCATGTGGTTTAATTCGATGATACGCGAGGAACCTTACCAGGGCTTAAATGTAGAGTGACAGACTGAGAGATTGGTTTTTCTTCGGACACTTTACAAGGTGCTGCATGGTTGTCGTCAGCTCGTGCCGTGAGGTGTCAGGTTAAGTCCTATAACGAGCGCAACCCCTATCGTTAGTTGCTAACAGGTAATGCTGAGGACTCTAGCGAGACTGCCGGTGCAAACCGAGAGGAAGGTGGGGATGACGTCAAATCATCACGGCCCTTACGTCCTGGGCTACACACGTGCTACAATGGTATGGACAATGAGCAGCCACTATGCGAATAGGAGCGAATCTATAAACCATATCACAGTTCGGATCGGAGTCTGCAACTCGACTCCGTGAAGCTGGAATCGCTAGTAATCGGATATCAGCCATGATCCGGTGAATACGTTCCCGGGCCTTGTACACACCGCCCGTCAAGCCATGGAAGCTGGGGGTGCCTGAAGTCGGTTACCGCAAGGAGCTGCCTAGGGTAAAACTGGTAACTAGGGCTAAGTCGTAACAAGGTAGCCGTACCGGAAGGTGCGGCTGGAACACCTCCTTTCTAGAGAAAGATGGTGAGTTACAATAGAGGTATATTTTACTCTTTGCTGTTAATTTTAAAAAATTAGACTAAGATCTTAATAAGTCAATAGTATTTAGTCGATAGTTGTTAGTGTTAGTAACTAACGTCTAAGGATTAAAGGCTAGAGGCTAAAAAAGTCTCGTAGCTCAGCTGGTTAGAGCGCTACACTGATAATGTAGAGGTCGGCAGTTCGAGTCTGCCCGAGACTACAATTTTAAGATAATTAGAAAGAAAGGAAATTCTAGGAGCTAGAGAATTCTAAATTCGTAATTCTGAATTCATAATTCTGAATTTCAAATGGGGGATTAGCTCAGCTGGCTAGAGCGCTTGCCTTGCACGCAAGAGGTCATCGGTTCGACTCCGATATTCTCCACGAGGCAGTGCCTCGAGACAATAAATAAGTTGTTTCAGAGTGCTGCACGAGTTGCGCTGATAAATACTTATCAGTGGCGATTCGCCACGTTCATTGACATATTGGTAAAATGATATCGTAAAGAATCAAGATAGAGCGTTAGAATAATATCTAACAAAATATTTTTATAAGAACAAGAATTATAAAGAGCTCGTTGTAGTAGAGATACTACAGCAAAAAGTACAATAAGCTAAATAAGGGCGTATGGAGGATGCCTAGGCTTTCAGAGGCGAAGAAGGACGCGATAAGCTGCGATAAGTTACGGGGAGAAGCACATATTTTATGATCCGTAAATTTCCGAATGGGGCAACCCAGCATGTTGAAGACATGTTACCCGCAAGGGGGCAAACCTGGTGAACTGAAACATCTAAGTAACCAGAGGAAGAGAAAACAAAAGTGATTCCGTTAGTAGTGGCGAGCGAACGCGGATTAGCCCAAACCAATATTGTTACGGCAATATTGGGGTTGTAGGGCTGCGACATTAGAATCTAAGAGAACTGGAATCGTTTGGAAAGACGAACCGCAGAGAGTGATAGTCTCGTACAGGTAATCGAAGAGGATATAGCAGTACCCTGAGTAGTGCGGGACACGAGTAATCCTGTATGAATCCACCGGGACCATCCGGTAAGGCTAAATACTCCTGAAAGACCGATAGTGAACTAGTACCGTGAGGGAAAGGTGAAAAGAACCCTAAGTAAGGGAGTGAAAGAGAACCTGAAACCGTACGCCTACAAGCGGTCGAAGCACATTTACTGTGTGACGGCGTGCCTTTTGCATAATGAGCCTACGAGTTACTGTTGCTAGCAAGGTTAAACATTTAAGGTGTGGAGCCGAAGCGAAAGCGAGTCTGAATAGGGCGCTATAGTTAGTAGTAGTAGACGCGAAACCGAGTGATCTACCCATGGGCAGGTTGAAGCTGTGGTAACACACAGTGGAGGACCGAACCAGTTGACGTTGAAAAGTCTTTGGATGACCTGTGGGTAGGGGTGAAAGGCCAATCAAACTCGGAAATAGCTCGTACTCCCCGAAATGCATTTAGGTGCAGCGTTGAGACAAAGTTTTATAGAGGTAGAGCTACTGATTGGATGCGGGGGCTTCACCGCCTACCAATTCCTGACAAACTCCGAATGCTATAAAATGTTTCTCAGCAGTGAGGGCATGGGTGCTAAGGTCCATGTCCGAGAGGGAAAGAACCCAGACCATCAGCTAAGGTCCCCAAATATATGTTAAGTTGAAAAAACGAGGTTTGACTGCCCAGACAGCTAGGATGTTGGCTTGGAAGCAGCCATTCATTTAAAGAGTGCGTAACAGCTCACTAGTCGAGCGGTCGAGCATGGATAATAATCGGGCATAAACATATTACCGAAGCTATGGACTTATTAAAGTGGTAGGGGAGCATTCTATATGTGCTGAAGGTGTGCTGTAAGGCATGCTGGAACGTATAGAAAAGAAAATGTAGGCATAAGTAACGATAAAGGGGGCGAGAAACCCCCTCACCGAAAGACTAAGGTTTCCTCAGCGATGCTAATCAGCTGAGGGTTAGTCGGGACCTAAGGCGAATCCGAAGGGAGTAGTCGATGGCCAACAGGTTAATATTCCTGTACTTCTTATAATTGCGATGGGGTGACGGAGTAATGAAAGCACCGCGAACTGACGGAATAGTTCGTTGAAACATTTAGGTATTGGAACTGTAGGAAAATCCGCAGATCTAGCTGAAGTGTGATAGTACCACAAGTCTTCGGATGCGTGGATAGTGTGCCTAAAGGCTTCCAAGAAAAACCTCTAAGCTTCAGATTATAAGAACCCGTACCGTAAACCGACACAGGTAGTTGGGATGAGAATTCTAAGGTGCTCGAGAGATTCATGGCTAAGGAACTAGGCAAAATAGACTCGTAACTTCGGGAGAAGAGTCGCCAACAGCAATGTTGGCCGCAGTGAAAAGATCCAGGCGACTGTTTATCAAAAACACAGGGCTTTGCTAAATTGAAAGATGATGTATAAGGCCTGACACCTGCCCGGTGCTGGAAGGTTAAGTGGAGTTGTTAGCTTCGGCGAAGCAATCAAATGAAGCCCCAGTAAACGGCGGCCGTAACTATAACGGTCCTAAGGTAGCGAAATTCCTTGTCGGGTAAGTTCCGACCTGCACGAATGGTGCAACGATCTGGATACTGTCTCAGCCATGAGCTCGGTGAAATTGTAGTATCGGTGAAGATGCCGATTACCCGCAGCGGGACGAAAAGACCCCGTGAACCTTTACTATAGCTTCGTATTGACTTTGGATAAGTAATGTGTAGGATAGGTGGGAGACTATGAAGTGGCGTCGCTAGGCGTTGTGGAGTCGTCCTTGAAATACCACCCTTTGCTTATCTAGAGCCTAACTCAGCAATGAGAACAGTGCGTGGTGGGTAGTTTGACTGGGGTGGTCGCCTCCAAAAGAGTAACGGAGGCTTCTAAAGGTTCCCTCAGCACGCTTGGTAACCGTGCGTAGAGTGCAATGGCATAAGGGAGCTTGACTGAGAGACATACAGGTCGATCAGGTACGAAAGTAGAGCATAGTGATCCGGTGGTTCCGCATGGAAGGGCCATCGCTCAAAGGATAAAAGGTACTCCGGGGATAACAGGCTGATCTCCCCCAAGAGCTCACATCGACGGGGGGGTTTGGCACCTCGATGTCGGCTCGTCACATCCTGGGGCTGGAGAAGGTCCCAAGGGTTGGGCTGTTCGCCCATTAAAGTGGCACGCGAGCTGGGTTCAGAACGTCGTGAGACAGTTCGGTCTCTATCTGCTGTGGGCGTTAGAAATTTGAGTGGATTTGACTTTAGTACGAGAGGACCGAGTTGAACTGACCTCTAGTGTATCTGTTGTCTCGCCAGGGGCACTGCAGAGTAGCTACGTCGGGAAGGGATAAGCGCTGAAAGCATATAAGCGCGAAACCCACCACAAGATGAGATTTCTTTAAAGGGTCGTGGAAGATCACCACGTTGATAGGCTATAAGTGTAAGTGCAGTAATGTATGTAGCTGAGTAGTACTAATAACCCATAGGCTTATGTACAGTCTTCCCCTCCTAGTGGGGGGAAGCGCAACTCTTTGATGAATTTATGATATAATTTTACTAATATGTTAACTTTTACAGTTGAAATATACTGAAACGATTTAAGGTGATTATCGCAATGGGGCTCACCTCTTACCATCCCGAACAGAGAAGTTAAGCCCATTTGCGCCGATGGTACTGCCAATGGTGGGAGAGTAGGTCGTTGCCTTTCTTTATAAACCTCAATCTTTAAAAGATTGAGGTTTTTTTATG
>NZ_JAKVUA010000035.1:0-5825 GCF_033978845.1 Tenacibaculum sp. 1B UA | reverse complement strand
GCTGCCTTAACAACAATTCAATACATCAATAAATTTGTTTTTGATAGAAATATTAACAATATTAAAATTAGCATTATTTAAAATGCACAACGGGTTCTAATAGAGTGTTATATAACCATAATCCTTATTTTTTTTTGTATAAATAATCGAAATATAAAAGATTATTTAAAATATAGTTCAACTAAAAGGGAGTATATTTATCCCCAAAATCCCCAGTTATTATGTCTTATTTAAGAAAGCTATTTACATTATTTTTCTTATTTCATGTTTTTTATGTATTAGCTCAGGAACAAGCAAAAAAATTTGATAGTATTTTTTATAATACGGCTGTTCGAGTATCAGCAATAGATATTGTGAAAGCAAGCAAAATAGCAGATTCTTTGTACAAAACATCTAAAACTAATATTCATAAAATAAAATCATTAATGCTTTCGGCTGATCTTCTAGAAAAACAAAGTAAGAGAAAAAAAGCTATAGATTATGTTCTTAAAGCAGATTCAATTTTGAGTAATACTGAAAATTACGAGTGGAAAGCCAGAGTTTATGGGTTCCTTTCAACTCAATATCGTATTTTAGGTCTTTTAGACCAAGGTAAAGAGTATTTAGAGAAAGGTTTAAAAGCTTCAAAAAAAATACAGGCTATAAATGTTTCTAATCAATACAGAGGAATGGTTTACCAAGAAAAGGCACATTATGCATTACACGAGAAAAATTACAATGAAGCCATAGTGTTATTAAAAAAAGTTTCGCCGCTTTTCTCGAGTATAAAAAACGAACGAATGAAGCTTTTCTTCTTTGGAAATAATGAAGAAATGTTAGGAAGGAGTTACTTAAACTTAAAAAAGTATAATTATGCTAAACAGCATTATAAAAAGGCATTAACTTATTTAAATAAAGCGAATGCAGGTGAGTCACAATGGATGGGTATGGTATTTTATGGGTTAGGAAAAATAGCTTTAGAATTTAATAAAACTAAAGAGTCACTATCTTATTTATTAAAAGCAAAAAATATAGCTGAAAATATTAATCATGTTTTTTTAAAAAAGTTAGTCTATAGCGATTTAAAAAAATATTATCTTAAAGAAGAAGATTTTGATAAATACACATTCTACAATACAAAGTACATTAATAGTGTAAAGGAAAATATTAAGCTAGAGCGTGAAACTTCTAATAGTGAGTTTAATCGTGTTGTTAAGAAGCAGAAAACAGACTTTTTAAGACTAAGTAAAATTATTACTATAATCAGCACACTATTTATATGTAGCATTCTTTTTTATTTATTTACGAAACGAAAAAACAGAAAAGAATTAGAAAAATATAAAGCTATTATAGAAAAACTCAATGCGTTCAATGAAAAATTAGAGCCGAAAAACTCTCCTTTGTTAATGGTAGAGAAAACAGGAACAAAATGTCTAATGCCAAAGCAAACTGAAAATAGATTACTTACTGAATTAGAAAAATTTGAAGATAAAAAAGAATTCATTAACTCCAATATCAGTCTTTCTTCATTATCTACAAAGTTAAACACCAATACGAAGTATCTATCTTATATAATTAATACTCATAAAAAGAAAGATTTTAATAATTATATTAATGAGCTTAGAGTTTTTCATTTTATTAAGATGGTTCAAACTAATCCAGAGTTTTTAAATTATAAAATAAGTTATTTGTCTGAGAAATGTGGTTTCTCATCTCACAGTAAATTCACCACAGTTTTTAAGAATATCGTAGGACTTACACCATCTACTTTTCTAAAGAAGGAAAGATTTCAATCAAATCAACCCAATAATTAAAATTTATTTTTAATTGGTAATAACTCAAGCCATCTTACTTGTTTTAAATACTACTTACCGAAGAACTTTTTTCTATTGTAAGAAATTGATAATTAAAACTCTATCAAACCGTATCAATTATATTATCTTTTTAAAATTCTATATTTTTTAGTATAAGAATACTCTTGTTTTTAATAATCTGTTTTTCAGTGTTTTTGTTTTTTCATTTTCGTGAATATATAAAGAATAAAATTAAAAAAAGAGTAGCAGATGTAATAGATTTACGGTGGGGGAGTGTTCGTTTTTTTATAAATACAAGTTTTTCAAAAGCTTAGGTGCGAAATAAATTTTTCCTCTTTTTTTAGATCTGAACGCTATATAGCTAGGTTTAGTTATAGTGATATCTCGTTAGAATTTTTTTAACAAAAATAGTTCTAGTTAAATTTTAGATAAACCAATACTACTAAGTTATTATTAATAAATAACCTTAACAATATCCTGATTAGATACTTGACAAAAAGGTTGTACAAAAAATTAAAAAAAATGATGAAAAATTACTTGTTCAATTTGTTACTCATCGTAGTAGCATTTTTTTCACTAAAAACTTATGGACAATGCGATGTGGGAAGTTTTGTGGTTACCTCGCAAGACGCTACTTGTAGTGCGAACGGAGTTATATCGGTATCAGTTCCCAATGCAACAAACTGTAGTGGTTGGAATGTTATTTTAAAACTCGCATCTGGTTCAGAAGTAATCAAAGCACTTCCTGCAAATGGAGGCCCCGTAGAGTTTACTAGCCTAAGTGGTGGAGATTATGAAGTACGTTTATTTAACGGAATTCAGACAATCAACTACTCAAATAATCCCATTACAATTACGAGTTTGTACAACCCTATGGTAATAAAAACCTCTACAACAAGACCTTCTTGTAATGCAGATGCTGATTTTTATACTCCCAATGCCACACTTACGTTATCAGTACAAAGTGGAGGGACAGGTCCATTCCAGTACGAACTTTTAGATAGTAATGGTAATGTAATACATACTTCAGGAATAACTTCAAATCGTTCTCATACCTTTGAAAATTTTTCAGGAGGAGAAGAATTTATTTATAGAGTTACTGATCAACCTGGAGTAGCAGGATGTGAAGTTTCTATCGGTCAAGAAATAAGTATTCCTGTTTCTGGTTTCAGTTCTATGTATAATAGCTTTGTAAGGTTTGAAAAGGATTGTAGTGGTGGTGATTGTAATAAAAATATTTTTAATTATGTGATTTTTACAGATGGTATAGAAAATGTAAATGCCTTGCAACAGCATAGCACCATTAGTATCAATGGAGCACCAGCGGTACCCCTGACTCTTAGGAAATCTAATTATAATGCACGCTATTTGACCGTTGGTCAAGAGTTAAACCCAGGGGATCAAGTACAAGTACATTTACAGGACGCATGTAATGAACGTGATGTTAGTTTTACAGTGCCCGATTTAACCCCGCGTTTTGATGTAAGAAATGTTACTACAAAATTCAACACTGATACCTGTAAGGATGAATTTAGAGTAAATTTTTATAGTATTGGTACTTTAGCAAAAGTTACCGGCGATTTAGAGTCTGAAATTTCTTTTGATGCTTGGTGTACTCCAAATAGTGTAAGTGTGGAATACGAAGATACCCCAGGAAACTGGATTTCTGTAGGGCATGATCAAGAGGCAAATGATAATCAAATAAAAGAAGTACTTTTAACGGATGAGATTGTTTATGATAAAAACTACAGATTTACAGCAAATGATGGTTGTACTACTTTATCTGATGAATTTTTTGTATCTATAAACAGAAAGCCCAAACAGCCTATAGATAATGTGTCTGGTTTTGTTGGGAATGGAGTTTTAGAAGGTACTGCTAGTTTTGCTTTAACAGGAGTACAAGGTTTGGGCTATCCACTTACAATTACCGTAACCTCACCTACTCATGGAAACTCTGTAACAATTAATCCTACACAGCCTGAAACCTTAGCAGGGAGTTATCAAATAGATTTCCCTTTTACAGTTACTGCTGAATCGTCTGCACAAAGAATATTTGTAGGTGATTTACCTCCAGGAACATATAATGTAAAGGTTGTTTCATCAAGTACTTGCCAAGGAGTAAGTGAGAAAAACCTTTCGTTTGATTTGATAAATACCGTTGGATATATTGACCCGTCAGTAGAAACAATCCCTAGTTGTTCCGATAAAAATACACTTATGTTTAGTATGAACCCTACACATGGATATGCTTCTCAAGGTTTGGTTGAAGTTTTTATAGATAATGGAGATGGTACTTTAGGGCAACGACGTGGATGGCATTACTTAACAACAAACACTTTAAATAAAGCTACTTTTATCGACTTACCTTCTGGAGATTATGTAGCTGTTTATAGTGCTAATTTTGGGAATTATGCAATAACTCAATACTCGGCAGCATTAAAACGTAATGGGTCTTTTAAATGGCAGTTAAAAGGGAGTGTCACTTATGGTGATATAGTACTTTCGGGAAGCCAAGTTTCCTGTGGTGATGGCTCAGGAATAGCAACGGTGTCCATCATAGAAGGAACACCAGTGTATCCACTAACCTATGAAATATTTAGTCAATCGGACCCTAATACTATTTTAGAAACTTATACAGCAAATGATGAATCAGATCCAAATATTTCAGGTTATACTTTTGCTTCATTACCAAATGGAGAATATTCTATGCGTGTTACTTCTTCTTTCTGTACAACAAAAAGTTTTAGTGTATCAATAGGAGGGTCTTCCTCAATACCAGAAATAGTAGCAAGTGATACTACTCCTTGTAAGGGAGATACTATAACTTTAGGAATTCCAATTTCTACTTCTACTTGGGATATAGTATGGAAAGATGATGCAGATCAAGTAATTGCTACAAATGTTAATAGTATAGAAGTAACCCCTCAAACAACTACGCTCTATAAAGTAGAGTATAAAATAAAAGACCAATTCGGGTGTGGTAGTGCATCATTAAACACAGATGATATTCAAATTACAACTTTTAACGAATTAACGTTAGAAGCTTTAGAAACCACTCAATGTGCCAATGATGGTTCGGGTTATACACTAACAGCAGTTGTCTTAGGAAATAATGATTCAGTAGAAGCAACAGGGACAGGAGCACCAGGGACATGGGTAACATCAGGAAATCGTCATACATGGACTTCTGATTTAATAGTAGCAGGAACCGATTATAATGTTAGTTTTCAGGATAAGAATGCCTGTAATACTTTACCTATTACAGGAAGCTCACCCGTTTGCTGCGTGTTTGAAGTAAGCTGTCCTACTTTTCCAACTACTTCAGTAAACTGTGTGTCAGATTTACCAGCAAACGGAACAATTACCGAAGCAGAGTTTGAGAGTTTAGGAAACGGAGATGGTGTGATTGGAGATATTCCTTGTGGTGTAATTGAAATTGTAGCAGATAACGGAACCTTGCCTAGCTGTAATGGAGAAGTTACACGAACGTATACCGTTACAGAATACGAAGATACAAATAACAATGGTATTCGCGATAATGGAGAAGGTACTGTGCTTAATTCACAACAATGTATCCAAACCATCACAGTACAAGATACAGTAGCTCCCACGGGAACAGCACCGTCAGATATTACGGTCGCTTGTATGAGTGACGTACCAGCGGCAGATGGAGCAGCAGTGTTAGATGAGTCTGACAATTGTAGCGGAGCAGTAACAGTAACAGTATCCGACACCGATAATGGCGGCAGTGGTTGTAATGACAGTCCCTTAGTAATCACACGCACCTATACTTTAACCGACTGTGGCGGCTTAACGACAGAATTAGTGCAAATCATCACAGTACAAGATACTGAAACACCAACAGGTACAGCACCATCAGATATAACGGTAGCATGTATAAGTGACGTACCAGCGGCAGATGGAGCAGCAGTGTTAGATGAGTCTGACAATTGTGGCGGAGCAGTAACAGTAACAGTATCCGACACCGATAATGGCGGCAGTGGTTGTAATGACAGTCCCTTAGTAATCACA
>NZ_JAKVUA010000034.1:0-10989 GCF_033978845.1 Tenacibaculum sp. 1B UA | reverse complement strand
ATAAAAAACCAGAGAAGCTAGCTTCTCTGGTTTAAATTATATTTTTTAATATGTCAACCTATTTTAGGACGACTCATAAAAATTTTTCTTGTATTTCTTTAGAAGGAATCATGCAGGCGTCTTTTTTACCAAACCATTTGTAACGATTTTTAGCAATGTAATCGTATACTAAGTTTCTAAAACTCTCTGGAAATATCCAAAAAAATTGCGTTAATTTCCATATTCCACCAAAACCATTCATAATTTTTAACGCAGCTGAAGATTTAATATCGTAAGAAACGTTCGGTTCATATAATATAATAGAATCAATTTTAGAGGTATCTACCCCTAAATACTGTGTAATTTCTTTTCCTATATCCGATTGAAGTGAAGTAAAAACAAATTTGTTTTTGGTGTCGTATTTTATAACCTTTAACACGCTATCGTTGCAAAAATTACAAACACCATCAAATAAAATCACTTTTTTATTACTAGGTAAATTGTTCATATTTAATTTTTTGAGAAAAATTAAGTGTTAACTTGTAACATAAATCAAAATTAAGCGTCTTGTAAGAAAGTAAATAATGATTTAGCAATAATTTATTAGTAGATTAGAGAAATTAGTATTTATTTTTATTTAAAAATTAACTAACACTATGATTCGAATAGAAAATCTTCACAAATCTTATCCTATAGGAAAAGACTCACTTCATGTTTTAAAAGGATTAGATTTACATATAAAAGAAGGCGAATTTGTATCAATTATGGGGTCTTCAGGATCAGGAAAATCTACTTTATTAAATATTGTAGGTTTATTAGATACACATGACGAAGGAAACTATTACTTAAACGGACAGTTGATAGAAAACTTAAATGAAAAGAAAGCTGCTGTATTACGTAATAAGTTTTTAGGATTCGTTTTCCAATCTTTTAACTTAATATCATACAAATCAGCCTTAGAAAATGTAGCATTACCCTTATACTATAAAGGAGTTGGTAGAAAAGAACGATTAGAAACAGCTTTAGAGTATCTTGAAAAAGTAGGATTAAAAGAATGGGCGAACCATTTACCAAATGAGCTTTCTGGAGGTCAAAAACAACGTGTAGCAATTGCAAGAGCGTTAGTAACAAAACCAAAAGTAGTGTTAGCGGATGAACCAACAGGAGCGTTAGATTCTACAACAACCGATTCAGTAATGGATTTGTTAAAAGAAATTAATGACGAAGGAATGACAGTTTTTGTAATTACACACGAAGAAGAAGTAGCAGAACAAACTAATAGAGTTGTTCGTTTAAAAGATGGAGTTATAATTAGCGATGAGTTAACAGAAACAGCAACGAATAAAGCAAAAGCAATTTAATTATGTTTGATTTAGATCGCTGGAGAGAAATATTTCAAAGTATAGGTAAAAATAAGTTGCGTTCAGCTTTATCTGGCTTCACGGTAGCCTTTGCTATTTTACTATTTACACTATTATTTGGAATGGGTAATGGACTTCAAAATACATTTAAAAATGAGTTTGCAAAAGATGCTATTAATTCAATATATATATGGACAAATACAACAACAAAAGCTTATAAAGGACATCAAATAGGTAGAAGAATTCAGTTCAAAAATAATGACTTTGAGTTTTTAAAAGAAAAATATTCCGATAAAATTCAAATGATAAGCCCTCGATTACAAAGAACAGCAAAAGTAGTTTATAAAACAGAGGAAGATAATTATACGATAAGAGGTGTATACCCAAAATATGATTTATTAGAATCAGCTGAAGTTACTGAAGGACGTTTTTTAAATATCCGTGATATTAAAGAAAAAGCAAAAGTAGTTGTTATTGGTCGTATGGTTGAGAAGGATTTATTTGGCCAAATAAGTGCCTATGGCAAACAGATAAATATAGGAGGGATTATCTATAAGATTATAGGTGTGTTTTCTGACCCAGGGGGAGATAGTGATGAACGTTATATATATATACCATTTACTACTATGCAGCAAATTTATGGTAATAATGATTATGTAGATGAGTTTGGAATGACTTATAATCCAGAAATGAGTATAGATGAAGCTCTAGCATTTAGTAGTAAAATGCATAGAGAATTAAAGAAGAAGCATGAAGTTTCACCAAGTGATCAAAGAGGAATTGGAATTAATAATTATGCTTCAGGTAATAAAGAAGTATCGAGTATGATGGTAGGGTTAAGTATTCTGATTTTAATTATAGGATTCGGAACCTTAATAGCTGGTATTGTGGGTATAAGCAATATTATGGTATACATTGTTAAAGAACGTACTAAAGAATTAGGAATAAGAAAAGCAATTGGAGCAACTCCAAAATCTATAGTATCAATGATTATGTTTGAAGCGATTTTAATTACTGCAATATCAGGGTATTTAGGTTTAATGTTGGGGGTAGGAATATTAGAATTAGTAGGGCCTAGTTTAGAAAAATATTTTATACTAAACCCAGGAGTATCAATACCAGTAGTTATTGGAGCTACAGTTACTTTGATTTTAGCAGGAATGATAGCAGGATATTTACCAGCAAAGAAAGCAGCAAGAATTAAACCAATTGTAGCCTTAAGAGCAGATTAATTATGAAGTTTTTATTTGATAAAGATACTTGGCAAGAAGTTTACGGAAGTATTCGTAAAAACAAAACTAGAACAGCTATTACAATATTTGGAGCTTTTTGGGGAATACTTTTATTAGTAGGACTTTTAGGTGCAGCAAAAGGAATTGAAAACGGATTTAATAACTTGTTTGGTGATTTTGCAACGAATAGTGTTTTTATGTCTGGAAGTAAAACATCAAAACCATTTAAAGGCTTTCAAGAAGGAAGACAAATTAATTTAACAACAAGAGATGTAGAAAAAATAAGAAGCGAAATAGAAGGTGTAGAGTTTGTCGTTCCCAGAAATGTAACTGTAAGTCAAGTTGTATATGGTCTTAAAACAGCTAATTTAACAGTTTTTGGAGATTACCCTTTATTAGACAAAGTACAGAAGAAAAAGTTAATAGAAGGCAGATTTATCAATCAACAAGATATTAATGAAAATAAAAAAGTTTGTGTAATAAGTGATGAAGTTTACAAGCAATTATTTGATAAAGATGAAGAAGCTCTAGGTTCTTACATAAAAATAAACAACATTGGTTATATGATAATAGGCGTATATAAACCAAGTAGGTTTGAAGGTACCAATAATATCCATATACCATTTAGTACATTTCGACTTGTTTATAATCAGGGAGATAAATTTCGTTGGATGGTTATCACAGGAAAAACTGAATATGATATTGAACAAGTAGAAGCAGATGTGAAAGTTTTACTACAAAGACTACATAAAATACACCCTGATGATAATAGAGCTTTTAGAGGGTTTAATTTAGGAAAAGAAATAGCTAAAGTAACAGGTTTTTTAACAGGAATGCAGTTTTTAACTTGGTTTGTAGGGATTGCAACCTTAATAGCAGGAGTTTTTGCTATTGGTAATATATTATTGATAACGGTAAAAGAACGAACCAAGGAAATTGGAATCAGAAGAGCATTAGGAGCTACACCAGGAAAAATAAGACAACAAATTATTTTAGAATCAGTTTTCTTAACCTTGTTAGCAGGCTCTCTGGGGATTATAGCAGGAGGATTAGTTTTAATGGGAATAGATGCAGCAGACTTATTAACAAATCCGACAGTAGATATTCCCATAATATTAATAGCTTATACAGTATTAATAGTTTTAGGAACTTTAATAGGGTTTATACCTGCTTATATGGCAACAATAATACAACCTATAGAGGCATTAAGAGAAGAATAAACAGTCAATTAACAAGAAAATAAATTATAAAGAAATGAAAAGAATAATCGTTTTTGGTGGGGTAGCGTTAGCATTAATAGCGGTGTTAATATGGTTTGGTAAAAAGAACAGTGCATCACCAATTGAATATGAAACAGAAAAACCTTTCAAAGCTACCATTGTAAAAAAGAGTGTAGCTACAGGAAAAGTAGTACCTTTAGAAGAAGTAGAAATAAAACCTCAAATAGCAGGAATTATAGATAAAATTGTGGTTGAAGAAGGAGCTATTGTAAAAGCAGGAGATTTATTAGCAACTGTTAGAGTAGTACCTAACGAACAATCGTTACAAAGTGCTAGAGGAAGAATAAACTCAGTACAAATTCAATTAAACAATGCTAAAACGCAATACGATAGAAATAAGAAGCTTTTTGATAAAGGTGTTATTTCTAGTCAAGAGTTTGAAGCATCACAATTGTCATACAATCAAGCAAAAAATGATTTAAGAAATGCCCAAAATGATTTTCAAATTATTAAAAGAGGGTCAGCTGGTTCTTCAGGAGCTAATACGAATATAAGAGCTACAACTTCTGGAATGGTAGTGGAAATTCCAGTAAAAAAAGGGTATCAAGTTATTCAGTCTAACAATTTTAATGCAGGTACTACCATAGCTACTATTGCAGATATGACGAAAATGATTTTTGAAGGTCAAGTTGATGAGTCCGAAGTAGGTAAACTTAAAAAAGGAACTAATATAGAAGTTGCTTTAGGGGCTATAGAAGACAAGAAGTTTCCTGCGGTACTAAATTTTATTGCACCTAAAGGAACAGATGAAGGTGGAGCAGTACAGTTTAAAATTAAAGCAGATGTATCATTGGATAAAGAGCATTTTATTAGAGCAGGTTATAGTGCAAATGCAGAAATAGTTTTAAATAAAAAAGATAGTGTTTTGTCTATAAAAGAAGCTTTACTACAGTTTGATAGAAAAACAGAGGAACCTTATGTAGAAGTAAAAAAAGGAGATCAAAAATTTGAAAAAAGAGAAATTAAATTAGGTATCTCAGATGGGGTTAATGTTGAGATTTTGGAAGGAATAACTGCCGATGATGAAATTAAAATCTGGAACAAAGTATCAAAAGATGATGAGAAGAAAGATTAATAATATCTAAAACATTGATTTATAGTTAAAAAGCAGTTCTTTAAAGAACTGCTTTTTAACTTTTAAGATGTAAAATAGTACACTTATATCTAAAAAGGTGTCATTTAAGGATGTTAAAACTAAAAAGGCTCTTTTGTTCTAGATATTTGAAGTGCTCAAAGTAAAAAATGAGTATTCAATTTAATTTTTTGGGGAAAATTAAATTATTCTTTAAGGGGTAAAAAGCAGCTTTAAAAAGCTGCTTTTTTTTAGAAATATGATTAACCTTTATAAAAAGGTAACTTCACTACTTTAGCAGGAATTTGTTTTTTACGAACTTGGATAAAAATAGCACTATCAACTTTAGAGTTTTCAATAGTAACATATCCTAATCCAATTCCTTTTCCTAACGATGGACTCATCGTTCCTGAAGTAACACGACCAATATTGTTTCCATCGGCATCAACAATTTCGTAATCATGACGAGGAACACCACGCTCAGTTAATTCAAATGCAACTAACTTACGAGTAACACCTGCTTCTTTTTGGGCTTTTAAAGCTTCAGCATTTACAAAATCTTTTGTAAACTTAGTAATCCACCCTAAACCAGCTTCTAAAGGAGAGGTAGTATCATCAATATCGTTACCATATAAACAGTAGCCCATTTCTAAACGTAACGTATCACGAGCAGCTAAACCAATAGGCTTAATTCCCCAATCTTTACCAGCTTCAAAAACCTTGTTCCAAAGTTGCTCAACATCTTCATTCTTTACATATACTTCAAATCCACCAGAACCAGTATATCCAGTAGCAGAAACTACTACATTCGGAATTCCAGCAAAATCAGTAATTTCAAAAGTGTAAAACTTAATAGTAGATAAATCAACTGAAGTTAACGATTGCATAGCCTCGGCAGCTTTAGGCCCTTGAATAGCTAATAACGACCATTCTTCAGAACGGTTCTCCATCTCAACGTTTAAATCGTTGTGTTGAGAAATCCAGTTCCAGTCTTTTTCAATATTAGAAGCATTTACTACTAACATATACTCATTTTCAGCAATCATGTAAATAATTAAATCATCTACAATTCCTCCGTCAGTATTAGGCATACAGCTGTACTGTGCTTTTCCAGGAACTAATTTAGAAGCATCGTTAGAAGATATTTTTTGAATTAAAGCCAAAGCGTTTTCTCCTTTTAAAAAGAACTCTCCCATATGGCTTACATCAAAAACACCAACTCCTTTTCTAACAGTTTCGTGTTCAGCAGTTACTCCTTCGTATTGTACAGGCATATTATAACCTGCAAAAGGAACCATTTTGGCTCCCAAAGCCTCATGTACATGTGATAAAGCTGTATTTTTCATGTGTTTGTTTTTTATTGTTTTTGTAACCTTTTAACGAATAAAATAATAAGTAAACATTATTTTATTCATGTAGGTTTCATTATTATGTATTGTTTATTTAAAAAAGTGATGCTAAAGTATTGAAAAATTAGCAAACAATACAGTCGAATCTGTGTAATATTATAATAGTATAGTACCCAAATGTTTGTTAATATTTTCCTCGTCTTAGCAAAGAATGGTAGATTTGAAAAAGGTTAAGAGAAAAGATAATTACTCTGTAATGTTCTAGTGATTAAAGCGACAATTCAGCTAAAAATAATTTCAATGAAACTCAACAAAAAAACAATTTCAAACATCATATTTGTCGTAATTATTGGTTTATTATTATACCCGCCAACTAAAGTTTATTTTATTAGGTTAGTTTCGTTTTCTCCTTCAACGATTACTGAAGAAAAAAGAGAAACATTAAATGACTACAATTGGAATCTTAAAGGCTTAAATACTTCGAATATAGATTTTAATGAAACAAAGGGTAAAGTAGTTTTTATAAACTTTTGGGCAACTTGGTGTCCACCTTGTATTGCCGAAATGCCAAGTATTCAAAAACTATACGACGATTATAAAGACAAGGTTGAGTTTGTATTTGTGAGTAACGAGGATTGGACAACGATTGAGGCTTTTTATAAAGACAAAGGGTATGATTTACCAACCTATAACATCTTATCAAAAGTACCCAACCAGTTAGTAAGCAACTCAATTCCTGCAACATTTATAATTGATAAGAACGGAACTATTGTTGTAGATAAAAAAGGACCTGCCGATTGGAATAGTGATAAATTTAGAATTTTGTTAGACGAATTACTACAATAGAATATTTACCTTTGTAGGATGAGTCAAGAACAACCAAACAATCCGCTTCACGGAATAAAACTAGCCACCATGTTAGAAGAACTATACCTAGAATATGGTTGGGAAGAAATGGGAGAGATGTTGAATATAAATGCCTTTAAAAAGAACCCAACCTATAAATCGAGTTTAAAGTTTTTAAGAACAACACCTTGGGCGAGAGCTAAAGTAGAAAAGTTGTACTTAGAAATGATAAGTGATTAACTCAAATAACCCTTTAGAGTTTAGTATAAAATACCTAGAAACTAAAGGTTAAATACACAAACTTAGTATTTATAGTCTACTCATTTTTGTGTAGTTTTGGTCTAACTTAAAAAGAAGATTCTATCCATTTCATCGACGTCATATTACCCATTCCGTTGCAAAAAACGTTTACCTATTCGGTAACCGAAGCAGAAGCCTCTTTCTTAAAAAAAGGAATGCGTGTAGCGGTTTCTTTCGGAAAAAGTAAAATTTATACCGCATTGGTGTTTAACATTCACCAAAATGCACCCGAAGTATATGAAGCCAAAGACATTCATCAAATTTTAGATGATACGCCTATTATAACGGAACAGCAACTAAAACACTGGCAGTGGATTTCGAGTTATTATTTGTGTTCGTTAGGAGATGTGTACAGAGCAGCCTTACCCTCAGCATTTTTGCTAGAAAGTGAAACGATTGTCTATAAAAACGAGGAATTCACTGAGGAAACTATTTTAACCGATGAAGAGTTTTTAATTTTTGAAGCCTTACAGCATCATTCACAGTTAACCATACATCAAGTTTCGGATATCTTAGGAAAAAAAACCGTACTACCTATCATTAACGGATTAATAGAGAAGAGCGCGATTTACATTAAAGAAGAGATTTACGAAACCTACAAACCTAAACTGGTTAAGTATGTTCGGTTACATAACAACTATAATTCAAATGAAGGCTTACAAACACTTTTAGAGCAACTTTCAAGAGCTAAAAAGCAACGAGAAGCGGTACTGACGTATTTTCAGTTAGTAGCAGCTAAAAAGCCGATAAAAGCAAAAGATTTAGAAGAACAGTCGGGAGCTTCTTCTGCGGTTATAAAAGCCTTGGTAGAGAAAGATATTTTTGAATTTTATCACATTCAAACCGATCGAATCAATTATCAAGGGGAAACGAATCAGATAAAAGAGTTGAATGAGTTTCAGCAGGAAGCCTTCAATCAAATAAAAACTTCTTTTGAAACTCAGCAGGTAAGTTTATTACACGGGGTTACAGGTTCTGGTAAAACAGAAATTTATGTAAAACTGATTAAAGAAGTGATTGCCGAAGGAAAACAAGTATTGTTTTTACTGCCAGAAATCGCTTTAACAACCCAAATCATCACCCGTTTACAAAACTACTTTGGAAACTTTATTTCGGTATTCCATTCAAAATACTCAATGAATGAACGGGTAGAGGTGTGGAATAACGTGTTAGAAAACAAACCGAAAGCACAAATTGTTTTAGGAGCACGTTCTTCGTTGTTTTTACCGTTTTCAAACTTAGGGTTGATTGTTGTGGATGAAGAGCACGAAACGTCGTACAAGCAATTTGAACCGTCACCACGTTACAACGCACGCGATGCCTCGGTAGTATTAGGTCATTTACACCAAGCAAAAGTGTTGTTAGGTTCTGCTACGCCATCGATAGAGAGTTATTTCAATGCTACACAATCTAAATACGGATTTGTAGAATTAACGCGTCGTTTCGGGAACATTCAGTTGCCTAAAATCGAGCTGATAGACATTAAAGAAAAGCATCGAAAAAAGGAAATGAACGGTCATTTTTCTGATCGATTGCTAAAAATAATTACGGAAGCGTTAGAGGAAAAAGAGCAGGTTATTTTATTTCAAAACCGACGCGGATTTTCGCCAGTGGTAGAATGTACTACTTGTGGGGTATCTCCTCAATGTCCGAATTGCGACGTGAGTTTAACCTATCATAAATTCCGAAAGGAGTTAAAATGTCATTACTGCCATTATCAGCGTTCCATGCCGAACAGCTGTGGTGCTTGTGGAAGCGCTACTTTAGACACCAAAGGTTTTGGAACGGAGCAAATAGAACTCGAGTTAAAAGAACTATTTCCGAACCATACCATTGGGCGAATGGACTTGGATACCACCCGAGGAAAATATGGGTATCAAAAGATTATTGGGGCTTTTGAAGCCCAAGAAATTGATGTTTTGGTAGGAACACAAATGCTTTCGAAAGGATTAGATTTTGAAAACGTATCGTTGGTAGGAATCTTGAATGCAGATGCTATGCTTAATTTTCCTGATTTTAGAGCACACGAACGTGCTTTTCAATTGATGGTACAAGTATCGGGTAGGGCAGGACGTACTAAAAAGCAAGGGAATGTAGCCATACAAACCTACAACCCATATCATCAGATTTTACAGCAGGTATCTACTAACAATTATACAGAAATGTATAAAGAGCAGTTGCAAGATCGTTGGCAGTTTCATTATCCGCCATACTATCGTTTGATAAAAATCACCCTAAAACACAAAGATTACACGCGTGTTGATAATGGTATTAACTGGTTAGCCAAAGCGTTACAAAATGTGTTTCATGAAAATGTATTAGGTCCTACGGCACCCGCAGTTTCTCGTATTCGAAATCAGTATATTAAAAATTTAGTGATTAAAATTCCGCCAAAGCAATCCTTAGGAAAAACAAAAGAGCAATTACAAAAAATTAAAAATACTTTTGAAGCGGTCAAAGACTTTAGACCGATCCGTTTTATTATTGATGTGGATGCTTATTAGGAGGTTTTAGCTTCGTTAATAGAGTTATACCTGCATAGTTGAAAAATTATAGCGGAATTTTCGAAAAAAAGTCGGAAGATTAAGAGGATTATATGTTGTGATTTTATGCTTTTAAAGCAGAATTCAAACTCATCTCTATTTTTTCAATATATTTTTTCTTTCCTTTTATAATTGGGATATGATTTTCTTTGTAGTAGATAATCAAAATATATTCTTTATGAAACAGACCTGCAATACCAGCTGATAAAAAGAAAATACCAATAATAAATGTAAGAGTGAAAATTCCAAGAAGAATTAATATGGGAGCATAAGTTTTACTGTTGGTAGAAGTAGCTTTTTTTATTAAAATATAGTCAATATCAGCAATTTTATAAGAAAAATTATTTACAAATAAATTTCCCCCGTTTATCGTAATTTTATCGTCAACATAGTATAATGTCTTACGTTTTTTTTTAATCTTTTCTTTTTTAATTTTCTCTAATTCTTCTTTTTGTGCTTTGTGATTGTTGTTGTGAGATTTGCTGTAAGAATTACGAGATTGATTATAATTATACTTTCTTTGGTTGAAGTTCGAGTTAAATTTATTACGTTCAAAATTATTTATAAGAAAATCATATGCTTCTTTTATTTTTTTGAATTGTTCTTCAAAAAAAGGATCACCATTATGTTTGTCAGGATGGAATTTGGAAGCATAATTTTTATATGCTTTCTTTATTTCTTCTTTTGAGCAGTTAGGTTCTAATCCTAAAATTTGATAGTAATTTTCGTTCATTTTCTCGATTAATCAATAATAGATATATCTTACTTAAGAGTTTAATTCAGTTTTAATAATTTATATTCAACGTTAGCGAAAGGTAGTAGAATTTAGGGTAAGAATCAAGTTAAATTATATTTTAAAAATTCCGAATATCCACAATATCCCCATTTTGTAGTTTGTTTTGGGTGTCTATGGTAAAAATGGTTTCGGCAACATATTCTGGGGTGTAGAGCTGGTCGTTTTCTTTTAAATCGATAAAACGTTGTACGTTTTTAAAATCTTTTTCATTGGTACTTCTAATATCAGTTT
>NZ_JAKVUA010000033.1:0-11293 GCF_033978845.1 Tenacibaculum sp. 1B UA | reverse complement strand
TGTAGGAGGAGCATATTCTAATACTTTTGAAGCTATCCCTGCAAACACAAAAAGTTTACCATTAAACGAAAACATAGTGCCAGCAGTAGCTAACAATCAAGTAGCAACGGTAGTAAGTAATAAAGACCCAGAAAGTAAAGGACGTGTACAAGTTCAGTTTTACTGGCAAGAAGCTATTGGCGCAAAAACAGACTTTATTCGTGTAATGACTCCCGATGCAGGAAGCAGTGATCTTACTAAAACCAATAGAGGTTTTGTATTCATACCAGAAGTAGGAGATCAAGTAATGGTAGGTTTTGAGCATAACGACCCTAACCGCCCCTTTGTTATGGGAAGCATGTTTACAGGTAAAAATGGAGCAGGTGGAAGAGAAAAAAATGTGATAAAAAGTATCGTTACACGTGGAGGGCATATTATTGAGTTAAACGATACAAGTGGTAAGGAAAGTATTACGATTACCGATAAGAACAGTAACATGATACAGTTAAACACGCATGAAAGTTCTATAGTTATTTCTGCAAATGAAAACATGACTTTTATGTCTAAAAATTTAGACATTGTGGTAAGAGAAAATTTAAATATTACCACAGGTAAAGACAAAAGAGAAAATATTTCAGGAAATCACAAGCTTAAAGCTACCAATATAATTCAAATAGCAGATGAAGAAATAAAGAATGAAGCAGAGCAAATAATACAAGAAGCAGGAAAAGAAATAGACCTTTTAGCTAGTGGCAACATAAATAAGCAAGCAGAACAAAAAATTAATAATAGTAGCGGAAAACAAAGTAACCTTTTTTAAACATGAAAAAAAATACTATTATAAAAATAGCTAAAGGGAAAATTACACTTTCTACTAAAAATGATATTTCCATAAAGGCTAAAAACATAAACAGTTTATCTAAAACCTTAGTAAATGAAACAGGGAAAGAAGGTATTGTTTTTAAATAGCAAAGTATGAGTTTTGGAGTGTACGATCATATTAACCATGGTGTTAAGAATAGTTATGGTGTTACCTGTACTTTTTTAAAAGAACAAATTACTACCAATTATATATTTGATATTGCTTATCAAGCTTATAATCAAAAAGATTACATAGTTCATATTAACAGAAAGCAGTTCTTCATTAATAAGGAAGAACCAAAAGAAATATTAGATGTTTTAGCATTACGTTGTGCAGCACTTATATATCCGTTACAGTTACATATTTCTAAATTTGGCTTCAACTATAAACTCTTTAATTTTGAAGAAATACAAGAACGTTTTAATAAGCAGCTACCAACTATTCAAAGAGAATTTACTGGTGAAGTAACAGATGCTTATTTTACTGAAATTAAAAAATCGGTAAGTAATGAAAGTATATTTACAGAGCGTTTAAAAAGTGATTTTTTATATGCACTATTTTTCTATGGCTTACCAGTAGCATATCAACATAAACCAATACAAGATAACTATCAGGTAAACATACCTATACATCCATATCAACCCGAAGCGTTGTTTGTGGGAATGCAAACACTTAAAAAAGCAGAAAATATACACGATGTAACCTTTAAAGGCTCAGATGAAAAAGGAAATACCTTGCTATTACATCATTTAGTAGAAAAGCAAAGCCTTACGCCTTTACGTATAGAAATGTATTATAACAAAGAGTTAGATAGTGAAATAAATAGTAGTATAGTTCAGCTTAAAGAACGAAAAGAGGACAATATAAGCTTTAGTTATAAAAATGGTAAAGTTATAGAAGGAAAACAAAAGAAACAGAAAAAAGACAATTGGTTTAGCAACCTATTTAAAATTTAAAAAAAATTATTATGAGTGATGTAGCAGTAATTTGCAACGGAGCTATGTGCAAATGTGCACATGGTTTTGCACCCGACACCTTTGCAGTAGTAAGTACACATAAACATTATATAAACGAGTCTAGTGGTTCTCAAAAAATGGTAGGTTCTACTATGGATATAGGGCAACCCTTTAAAGCAAAAACTTTTGGACAGTGTAAACTACAACCCTCTGGAAGTAGTTATTTACCTTGCATGCCAAACGTAACACAATGGCAAGACTTTTATGAAAAGGTAACATTAAGTAACCAAGGAAAAATATTAACAGAAAAAAGTAAAGCTATTTGTGCCATTGCAGGAGCACCATGTGTAGAGTTTACTTTTCACGGACAGGTAGGAGCGCCATCAGAAAGTCAAGCCGCACAGACAAATACAACAGTACATAGTCAAATGAATCCACTTGCAAACCCAAAGCAGGCGATAGAAGACACTAACGATACTGATTTATTAGAAATTAAATAACCTGTATTATGGCAAAAAAAATAATTGTTGTAGACGAACAAGATAAAGATGTTGTTACCGAGAGAATATATAGAGATTTAAAAGTTTTTGAAATACCTCTTAGTAAAGCAGTAAATTTCCATTTAAAAGTTTTAAAAGCTAAAAATGTAAAAGAAACAAAAGAAAATGTATACTGGATTGCACAATCACATAACAGGTTTAAAACTAGAAAATTCAGAACTTTTAAAAGTGTTCCAAAAAACCAAAAAGAACTACATGTACTATTAAATGAGTTAAATAAAGGAACTAAATATGGAAAAAGGTATATCCTAAATAAAGATGGAGAGGAGGTTTTAAACCCTGATTTTCATGCTTATACCCTAGAAACTACAGGTTTTGTTAAAAGAGCATATTTAGCTACAAACCCGTACAAAAGCCATACTGAAAAAAGAGAAGGAGTGTTTTTTGGTAATTTAAAATATATTCAAAGAACATTAGGTAAAGGTATTTGGTTAGAAGGTATTAATTATACGCCTGAATTTAAAGAACAAGGAGCCTTTATTTTAGCGGTAGATAAACCTCAGGTACTGTCACTTTTAGTAGAAAGAAGAACATTACCAGAAAAAATAGTTCGTAGCAACCCTATTAAAAAGGATACTTGCGACTCAGTTGAGCAAGAGCTACTATACGGTGATGTTTTAGACATACACATGCACTTACACAATGTTTTAAGTGAAGATTACGAGTTAACCAAAGAGGTATTTTATAAAGGAGAGTCTATGACAAGAGGTTATAGTACTTTAATAGATATAAATATACCCAAAGACGAGTACAATCCTTCTTTAGATTATAATGTTTCACTTATAGATGAGCATGTAGTTAATTTAAGTTGGGCAGGTAAAACCAATCATAAAGAAGCAAAAGATTCTGAAGATTCTTTACAAGAGTATATAATGGTGTTTACTTTTACACCAGTATCCAAACATGCTATAACCAATAATTACCCAACTATAAAACGCGAGGTAACCCTTACGGTAAATTACAAAAGCGATTTTAGTGCAACGGTAAATGAAGAAGACTATGTAACTTCTCCTAATATTGTAAAAGTATGGCAACCGCCATTAATAACACAGCTATATGAAAAAGAGTGTTCCTATAAAGAGCTTAGTGTAAACTTAAAAGACTTCTCTGAAAAGATAATAATATTAAAAGAAGAAGAAGAGGGACCTTTAACAGATAATAAAATACCTTATTTAGAGTTTGTAGCAGATGTAAAAAAAGGTGTAGGTATATTAGAACTACAGACCAACTCTTTTGTGTCTAATTGTGAAGATGAAACAGAATTACATAAAAATAATGTTTTTGTAATAGATGAATTATCTAATGACACTGTTACAAGTCGTTTTTTTGGAAAAATCACACCTTTAAAAGTAGAGGGAATACCAACAGAAAATTCTTTACGATTAAATGTCGCTTATCCTTATGAAGCTGATAATGATTTTGATGTGTTTAGAAAATATATTTTCGGGGGTACTCCTTATACTTTTACAGTTAAAGCACAAAGCTGTAGGTATACACGAACACCTATGTTTAAAATATATCCAGAAATGGCATGGAAACTAATTTTAAAAGTAGGTTCAAAAAACCCAGAAGCATATTCCTATACGAATATGAAAGATTCTTCAAGAACTTCTCTTCATAACAAAAGATCAAGGAATGCGGGTATAAATAAAAAATATAAAACAAGAGAAGTTTATTTTAATATCAATTTAAAAGCTACATATGGAGGAGAAACTAATGAAATAATCAACGCAAAGTATGAAGCAAAGATAAAAAAAGTGCTAGAAGCCATAGTTGCTATCAAAGAAACTATGGATAATATTACTGGTGTTACAAAAACTAAAAAGGGTATGGCTGCTAAAATGGGCGGTAAACTTTTAAAAATGCCTTTTACTTTCAAGTTAGACTACCCAGTAATATCTATAGAAGGTAATTGGAAAAATACTTACATAGGTAATGGGGTTGTAGAGCCACAAGGTAGCATTGCTTTTGGATTTACTCCTTTAATTAAAGGTACAGGTACTCTTGATTTATTAGCAGCTGCGGAATTCTTACCTGTAATTGGTCAATTTCTTAAAGCAGCTAATTTAGTACTCTTAGTTGCTGGTGTTGAAATTTATTTTAACCTTTATGGTTTTGGTAAGATAGATTTAAAAGGAACTGTTTACTTTAACCAAGATGAAGATGTAAAGTTAGAAAGCAGTACTACTGTAGGTGTAGGTGTTGAATTAGGTGTAGTAGCTGAAGCTAACATAAAAAAAATTACTTTTAAGGCAGATAAGGTAGATGACAAATCTAAAAAAGCTGGTTTTGAAATAGGAGCTAAAGGAGAAACTTCTATTACTATTGGAGGTGCCACAGGAAAAGATGATAAAGGTCCTTTTATTGAAATGAATGCTGATTTTAATGGTGTAATTGTTTATGTTACTGCTAAAGTAGATAAAGGAGGTTTTTCAATTGGCCCCAATAAAAAACCTTATCAAATGGTAGAGCCTAAACAAAATATGTATAATAAAAAGTGGTATTTACTTGAAGATTAGATAAATGATGAGAATAATAATAATTTTAAGCATAGCTTTATGTTTTCAAAGCTGTGTTAGCCAAACCAAAGAAGAAAAAATGGAAGAATATTTAAATGAACTGTATAAAAATATTACTGTATTTAAAGAGCGTCCTGTATATGGAGTACAGATTAATAAAACAGGTTGTAAATTAGTCATAGAATTTGAGGGTAGTATAGATTATCGTTTAACTGAAAACAATGGTGAATCAATGATGTTACCTCTAAATGGTATCATAATTAAAAGTGGTGTGCAAACTGCAACCATACGAATATACCCTAAAGATGGAGAAGACTTAGTAACTAAGTATGCCCATGTAAAATTACGTTTTACAGAAGCACCAGATAAAAAATCAGGTCTTAATGAGTATAAAACTATAGCTACTTTTGAAAGTCCAACAAATATTGGAGAATTAAAATTACCTTATTATGAAAGTAAAGTAACTTTTACGGCTAATGTACCTTTCGATTATAGTAAAGAGTTAGACCAAGCTAAAGATTTAAAGACTATAAAAGATATTGAAAATAAGGTTGTAGCCAAATACAATAGTATCATTAAATTAGGAGAACAGTTTGATGAAGTAGGTTATTTAAAAGAACAAATGCATAGTAAAATAATTCACTATAGCAGTGGTTATTTCACTGGTAAAGAAGAAATTAAAGAAGGTCATGAGGTGCGTTATGCTTTAACAGATGAACGAGTATATAATAGAGAAATACTTCCTGTTGAAAATTATATAATGCAATTTTATGCAGATAATAAGATAGTTGCTTTATGGCAAAAAAATAATAATCCTATGATTTATATTAAAGGTAATTATAAGTATGAAGATGGTGAAGAGGCATACGCAGAAGGAGGTGACCCCATTTTTTTATATATGCCAAAAGGAAGTAAAGAACTTAAAATATGGTAAATTTATTAGACACAGGTATTATTATGTCTACCTACACAAACCAAAAGGAAGTAATAAATTAGAAATTATAAGGTAATGCAAAAAGCGTTTTTATATAGTGTTTATTTGTTTTGTATGTTGCTGGTGCTTACAGCTTGCGGGCAAACAAAAGAAGAAAAAATGGAAGAATATTTAAATGAGCTGTATAAAAACATTACTGTATTTAAAGAGCGTCCTGTATATGGAGTACAGATTAATAAAACAGGTTGTAAATTAGTTATAGAAATAGAGGGTAGTATAGATTATCGTTTAACTGAAAACAATGGTGAATCAATGATGTTACCTCTAAATGGTATTATAATTAAAAGTGGTGTGCAAACTGCAACCATACGAATATACCCTAAAGACGGAGAAGACTTAGTAACTAAGTATGCCCATGTAAAATTGCGTTTTACAGAAGCACCAGATAAAAAATCAGGTCTAAAAGAGTATAAAACTATAGCTACTTTTGAAAGTCCAACAAATATCGGAGAATTAAAATTACCTTATTATGAAAGTAAAGTAACTTTAACGGCTAATGTACCTTTCGATTATAGTAAAGAGTTAGACCAAGCTAAAGATTTAAAGACAATAAAAGATATTGAAAATAAGGTTGTAGCCAAATACAATAGTATTATTAAATTAGGAGAACAGTTTGATGAAGTAGGTTATTTAAAAGAACAAATGCATAATAGAATAGTTTACAATAACAGCGTTTATATTACTGATAAAAAAACAATTAAAGAGAGTCATGAAGTAGGTTATGCTTTAACAGATGAACGAGTGTATAATAGAGAAATATTTCCTATTGAAAATTATATAATGCAATTTTATGCAGATAATAAGATAGTTGCTTTATGGCAAAAAAATAATAATCCTATGATTTATATTAAAGGTAATTATAAATATGAAGATGGTGAAGAGGCATACCTAGAAGGAGGTGACCCCATTTTTTTATATATGCCAAAAGGAAGTAAAGAGCTTAAAATATGGTAAACACACTTAGCTTTAGATGTAGAAAAAAAAGATATTTTATATCACGATAACATTGAGCTTCCATTAGTAAAAGGAGACGCCACCTATATATCTGTTTTAGCAAGTGCTTTGGAAAAAACACTTAATTTTATAAAACCTCTTTTTGACGTATTATCTATAAATAACAACTCAAAAACAGCCATAACAGAGCTAGAAAAAGTTCTACGTGATTTTATAAAAGAGAGTAAAACAGATATGTATCTTGGTTTTCATGTAAGGTACGATATACCCGACGGAGAAAACCAAGTAGGGTCACTCATTAATTATGCCGAAATACAACCCTACAAAGCCCACTTACATTTTCAAATAATTAGAGTAGTATTACTTACCTTGGCTATAGATGTATTAATGATATACCTAACAAGAGGAAAGCTTGCACCTGGGTTACAACAATTAAAAAAAGCACAAAAAGTAGCTAAGAGAATTAACAAAGGAAAAGATAAAGTAAATAAATTTTTAGATAAATACAACCTTACTTTAACAACCCCTAAAATAACCATGAACGCTGCCTTAAGAAAAGAAATGCAACCAAAAGGAGCGTATGCAACTATTTTTGATTTTACCTTTAAAGCCGACCCTCTGTTAGCTTTAAATACTGAATACAAAATAGATTCCGATTCTTTAAAAGGCCCTTTAAAAGAGTTTGTAAAAAGCATGGAAGAAAAAACGAATGGAAAGTTTGAATTAATAGCCAAAGCAGAAGGTAGGATAGTTTCTGATATAAATATAAGCTACAACACTCATACAAATAAGCTTACTTTAAACAAAAACGCCGTTAAGCAAGAAAACGAATACAATAAAGTATTACGCAAAGGTGATATAATTAAAACAGACGGAATTATTAATATAAGTATTGAGGCAAAAGCTCGTTTAAAATACAAGAAAGAGTTTAAAACACTTTGGTTTTTTGAGCCTGTTAAGGTAGAAGCCAGTATTGAAGGAGAGTTAAAGTTGAATAGTAGCATCGGTCTCGTGGAAAAAGTAGGTTATACTAAAGGAAGAGGGCCTTATATGGAAAAAGTGGTATATTTTGGGGGATTGAAAGGAACGTATAAGCAAAACGTAGAAGTAAAAATAAGAGATGAAGATAAATATGACTCTAATGAGGATGACAAACAAGTGCCTTTTACCTTATTGGGTTCTTCGAATGCTTCTTTAGGTAGAAACTATATTTTTGAACTCTTTGAATCAAAAGAACAATTTGAATATGAAAACAAATAAAACAAGCGTCCTTATTACAGCATTGTTAGCAGTTATACTTACTGCTTGCGCGCAAACCAACACATCAAAAGAAAAAAAACAAGCAGCAGAAATGAGACCCATAGACAAACTATACAGCAACATACAGCCCTTACAATACAAAAGCATGAATAGATATTTTATAGAAGCGAACCAAAGTGGTTGTTTTTATGAGTTGTATGTAAATGGTAGGATGGTATTTAAGCTTTTTAAACAAGTTGGTTTAATGGGGCATACCACCTGTATTAACGATGCTATTTTAAAAAGTGGAGAGCAAGAAGTTACCGTGAAGCTATACCCTTTAGGACAAACCGAAGTAGAAAAGTTTGACACGTTTACCAAGAATGCAAGAATAGAAGTAAAAATAGAAAAATACGATACACAGGTAGAAGACAGCGATGAAAAAGTAGTAACATTTAAAATTCCAGAAGCAAGTACTAGAAATAAGAATGATATTAAAATAGAAGGGTTGCCTTATTACGAACATACTTTTACGTTTTATGCAGAAGTTCCTTACGAAGTAACAGGTTGGAGCGAATCGCAAGATTTAACCAAAATGGATCAAAAACAATTAGAAAAAGAAGTCGTAGCATTTTATAACAATCTATCTGATGTTATTTATAACCAAGACGAAGCTAAATGGGTAAGCTTAGTTAAAAACAGAGAATTAGAGTTTTTAAAATCTGAAGCGTATAACGATGTTAATGAGGAAAGTATTAAGGATAGAATTAGAAGTTTCAAACAGATTTTTGATTCTAGTTTTAAAAGAAAAGAACCATTAGATCAATATCAGATGATTTTTGGTGGAAATGGAAGAATAGTAGCATTAAAAGGTCTTGTTAAAAAAGGTTATGGAGCATTTTCTCATGGGTATGAAAAAATTTATGATGATGGGAGTAAAAGTAAGATAAGAAATTATGAATACATCTACCTACACAAACCAAAAGGAAGTGACAAATTAGAAATTATAAGGTAATGCACAAAGCGTTTTTATATAGTGTTTATTTGTTTTGTATGTTGTTGGTGCTTACAGCTTGTGGGCAAACAAAAGAAATGAGACCCATAGACAAACTTTACAGTAACATACAACCCTTACAATACAAAAGCATGCCACAATATTTTATAGAAGCAGACCAAATAGGCTGTTTTTACGAGTTGTATGTAAATGGTAGAGCAGTATTTAGTCATTATGAACAAACTGGTTTAATGGGGCATACTACCTGTATTAACGATGCTATTTTAAAAAGCGGTATACAGGAAGTTACTGTAAAGCTATATCCATTAGGGCAAACTGAGGTAGAAAGGTTTGACACGTTTACCAAGAATGCAAGAATAGAAGTAAAAATAGAAAAATACGATATACAGGTAGAAGACAGCGATGAAAAAGTAATAACATTTAAAATTCCAGAGGCAAGTGCTAGAAGTAAGAATGATATTAAAATAGAGGGTTTACCTTATTATGAGCATACTTTTACGTTTTATGCAGAAGTTCCTTATGAAGTAACAGGCTGGAGCGAATCGCAAGATTTAACTAAAATGGATCAAAAACAGTTAGAAAAAGAAGTAGTAGCTTTTTATAATAATTTATCTGATGTTATTTTCAATCAAGACGAAGCTAAATGGGTAGAATTGTTTAAAATAGAGAACATGAAGTATTAATTTCTGAAGCATATAATGATGTTAATGAAGAAAGTATTAAAGGTAGGAAAAGGAAATTTAAACAAATTTTTGATTCTAAGTTTAAAAAGAAAGAACCACTAGACGAGTATAAAATAGTTTTTGGAGGAAATGGTAAAATTATAGCTTTGAAGAATTTAACTAAAGATGGCTACAGTGCTTTTTCTTATGGTTATGAGAGAACTTATGATGATGGACGTAAAAGAAAGATTAGAAATTACGCTTATATCTACCTACACAAACCAAAAGGAAGCAATAAATTAGAAATTATAAGGTAATGCACAAAGCGTTTTTATATAGTGTTTATTTGTTTTGTATGTTGTTGGTGTTTACAGCTTGTGGGCAAACAAAAGAAATGAGACCCATAGACAAACTATACAGCAACATACAACCCCTACAATACAAAAGCATGAATAGATATTTTATAGAAGCGAACCAAAGTGGTTGTTTTTATGAGTTGTATGTAAATGGTAGGATGGTATTTAAGCTTTTTAAACAAGTTGGTTTAATGGGGCATACCACCTGTATTAACGATGCTATTTTAAAAAGTGGAATGCAAGAAGTTACCGTAAAGCTATACCCTTTAGGACAAACAGAAGTAGAAAGGTTTGACACGTTTACCAAGAATGCAAGAATAGAAGTAAAAATAGAAAAATACGATACACAGGTAGAAGACAGCGATGAAAAAGTAGTAACATTTAAAATTCCAGAAGCAAGTACTAGAAATAAGAATGATATTAAAATAGAAGGTTTGCCTTATTATGAACATACCTTTACGTTTTATGCAGAAGTTCCTTACGAAGTAACAGGCTGGAGTGAGTCGCAAGATTTAACTAAAATGGATCAAAAACAATTAGAAAAAGAAGTAGTAGCTTTTCACAACAACCTATCAGATGTTATTTATAATCAAGACGAAGCTAAATGGGTAGACTTAGTTAAAAACAGAGAATTAGAATTTTTAAAATCTGAAGCGTATAATGATGTTAATGAGGAAAGTATTAAGGATAGAATTAGAAGTTTCAAACAGATTTTTGATTCTAGTTTTAAAAGAAAAGTTCCTTTAGATAAATATAAAATGATTTTTGGAGGAAAAGGGAGAATTGTAGCTTTAAAAAGTATAATAAATAAAGGTTATGGAGCATTTTCTCATGGATATGAGAAAACTTATGATGATGGGAATAAAAGTAAAATAAGAAATTACTCTTACATATACCTACACAAACCCAAAGGAAGCAATAAATTAGAAATTATAAGATAATGCACAAAGCGTTTTTATATAGTGTTTATTTGTTTTGTATGTTGTTGGTGCTTACAGCTTGTGGGCAAACAAAAGAAATGAGACCCATAGACAAACTATACAGCAACATACAGCCTTTACAATACAAAAGCATGAATAGATATTTTATAGAAGCGAACCAAAGTGGTTGTTTTTATGAGTTGTATGTAAATGGAAGAATGGTGTTTAATCTTTTTAAACAAGTTGGTTTAATGGGGCATACTACCTGTATTAACGA
>NZ_JAKVUA010000032.1:0-17126 GCF_033978845.1 Tenacibaculum sp. 1B UA | reverse complement strand
ATTAATTTATACAACGAAGTAAGATTACACTTATCTTTAGATTATAAAACACCAAATATGGTATATAAATTATCAGCCTAAATTCAATTTTAACCTGTAGCCATATTTAAGGACGAGACACCGATAAAACGAAAAGGGTAAGGAAACCTATTAATTAAAGTTTATTAAAAAGGTGTATCAAAAATTCATAGCAATTAAAATTTTTAAGAACCACTAAAATACAACAATTATAAAAACATAAAACTCGCCAATTAGCGAGTTTTATGTTTAAAAAGTTTAGCAGAAAAAAATTACTTCATTTCAGCAATAAACTCTTTGTTCATTTTTACATAATCAGCATTTCCAGCTTTTTCAGCACTTGCTAATGAAGCTTTAGCTGCTTTAAGAGCTCCTTTTTTATCACCAGCTTTAGCTAAGATTAACGATTGTTGACGTAAGTACCAAAAACGAGGTTGGTCTTTAGTCATATCTACCGCTTTGTTAATCCAATTTTTAGCTTTGTTAATGTCTTTTCCTTCTTGTAAATAATACACAGCAGAAGAAAAATAATCATTAGCAGAAGGTCCGCTCATTACTTGAGCAATGCTTTTTTCTACGGCTTTGTCAGTAGGAGTATTAAACTTTACACCTACGTAAGCATTTTCCCATAAAATCCCTAACACAGCAGAATTGTTTGTCAAATTGTCAACAGACATAGTAAACGTTTCAATTTTCATAGGCATAGCTTCAACTTTAGCAGTAGTAGATACAGCTACTTTAGAGTCATCCCATTTTTGAGGAGTTCCCCAGTTGTTAGCGTCAGAGTAAAAAATTACTTCCCAAGAATCTTTTCCTGGTTTAGTATATAAAGCGTATGTTCCCTTTTTTAAGGTTTTTCCATCAACGGTTACATCATCGCTAAAAGTAACTGTAGTATTTTTGTTAGCACCTGTTCTCCATACTTTTCCGAAAGGAACTAAATTTCCAAAAATAGCTCTTCCTTTCATGCTCGGACGAGAATATTCAACCGATACGTTAGTTAAACCTACAGTTTGTTCTAACTTAGCAGCTGGACTTGGGGCTGGGGTTTTTAATTGTGCATTGATGTTAGTTGATATGGCAACAACAAACAAGCTAAAAAGTATTTTTTTCATGATGATTGGTCTGTTTTTAATTTTTTGTTAAAATTACAAGGAATTCCTCGGATTAATGTTAACAAAAACTTAAAATACAGAAGTAATGTTTTAATAGATATTTGCAATAAAATCAAGGGTGAAAAATAAAATGTATAAACATAAAGGAGGAATTGGAGCTTTGTTAGCTGTGATTTCTTGTAAATTAGTAAAAGACGATAATTGTTGCGATGAAAAATGTTAGTATTTTAGGCTGTGGATGGTTGGGAAAAGAATTAGCCATAAATTTAATAGAAAAAGACTATAGTGTAAAAGGTTCAACAACTTCTATAAAGAAACTAGAGGACTTAAAAGTAGTTAATATTACTCCTTATTTAGTTGATATTTCTAAGAAAAATATTCAACAAGAATTTTTAGAGATAGGTGTATTAATAATTGCTATTACCTCTAAAGAAGTAGAAGGTTTTAAATGGTTGATTTCTGAAATAGAAAAGTCTAATATAGATAAAGTTATTTTTATTAGCTCCACTTCTGTGTATCCTAGTTTAAATAATGAGATGACTGAAGAAGATGAAACTATAGATTCACCATTAGTTGAAATAGAAAACTTGTTTAGAAACAATAATAAGTTTCAAACAACTATACTTCGCTTTGCAGGGTTATTTGGAGGAAACAGACAACCTGGAAAATGGTTTGCTGATAGAAAAATTCCATATCCAAAAGGTTCTGTAAATATGATACATAGAGAAGATTGCATTGCTATCATAGGACAAATTATTGAACAGAATGTTTTTGGTGAAGTTTTTAATGCTTGCTCAAATCATCACCCTACAAGAGAAGAGTTTTATATTAATGCCAGAAAAAGTATTGGAAAATCAATTCCTGAATTTGACAACTCAAAACCATTAGTTTACAAAATAATTAATAGTAAAAAACTTCAAAAAGCATTGAGTTATCAGTTTAAACACAATGATTTATTAAGTGTTTAAAAGTATCAGTAATTTTACTGATATTTCTTCCTCCTCCAATAATTAAACCCAATACCAAACAGAGCTAACAAAACTAATGGAATACCAATATTGATAAATTGCCAAAAACGTTTTTCTGTAAAAGCACGTTGCTTATCCAATAAGTTAATTTGAATGGTTTTGTTACGTAATTGAATCAATCCATAATCGTCTAATAAATAGTCAATAGCATTGATCAAAAATTCTTTGTTACCAAACTGTTCCCCTGTCCATTTATCCAGTGATAAATCGTGAGGTTTTCCTTTTAAAATCTGATTTCTACCTACATCACCATCTGCAATTACAATCATTTTATTATTGGTGCTTTCAGCTTTAAAATAAGAAGTATCAAAAGGTTTGATTCTATTTTTATAAGCAGAAGGAATAGATCCTTCTAGTAACACCGCTAATAATTGTGGTCCTGAAGCAAATTCATTTTCTTTAGGTTCTTTAGAAATGCTTTGTAGTTCAATAAAATTAGGTGTTCCCGTTTTTTTAGTCAATACAGAAGTTACTAATAATGGAATCTTTTTTAAGTTTCCTTTCAAAGTATCTATTTGAGTGGTAAAACGAAAACGAACTGGCGCTACATTTTTAGTAATCGGGTGGTTTGGGTTTCCATTAACTAGCGGGTGGTAAAACCAATTTAAGTGTTGAAACTGTGGTTGATTTCCTACATTTCCTGTGGCTAGCGGAATTTTAGCAGAATATAAATCTTGAATAAGTTTATTATTTACACGAACTTGATAGCCAAACAATAAATCCGTTAAATTCAAATCACGAGGAAATGCTAACATTTTTCCTTCATTGTACAAGCTATCAGTATCCGCATAGTTATTATCTAGCATCCATAAACTTTTACCACCGTTGGCTATAAACTGATCGATTGTAAACTTCTCATCTTCAGTAAAACGCTCAGTAGGCTTAGCAATAATCGCTAAATCGTAAGCTCTTAAATCTTTTATTGTTTTTTTTGGGTTGGTTGTAACGCTATCTAGGGTGAACTTGGCTAAACGGTATTTTTTACCAATTTCACTCAATAAACTATATTGATAAATATCTTGCAACTCACCATTACCAGCTAATACTGCTATTTTTTGTCTTTCTTTTAAGGTAACATTATGTAATGCATTAGCAAAAGAATACTCTAATTTTTCAACAGCATTTTGTAGCTGAGCCTCTTGTGTTTTAGCAATAGAGTTAGGAAGTAAAGAAATTAATTCTACTTTTTTGCCATAAGTAATTTCAGCCCAAGGAAAAATAATAGCTTCAGATAACTTTCCATCTTCTTCCACAGTTAATTGACTAGGCATCATTCCTCTTTTTACCAAACGTTCACGAATGTTATCAGGATTGATAAAACGAAAACGAATATTAGAGTTTTTGGCTTGTAACTCTTCTAAAAACTGACGTGTTTCTATTTGTAAACGTTTAAATTCCGCAGGAAAATCACCTTCTAAAAATACATGAATAGTTAGTGGAGTATCTATTTTATCAATAAGACTTTCACTTACTTCTGATAAGGTATAACGTTTGTCTTGTGTTAAATCGAAACGTTTGTAAACTGAATTAGCGATGTAATTAATAATTAACAGTCCGATAAGTGTTAATGCAATATGTTGTAATTTCTTATTCATTTTTTAACTGTTGTTTAGTGATGAATAAAAAGAAGAACGTAACACTAATAAAGTAAATAAGGTCGCGTGTATCTACAACACCACGACTAATACTTTTAAAATGTTCATTAATACCAAATTGTTGTAAGGTATATCCTGAATTCTCTAAAGAAGAACCAACTGCGTCAAACCCATAGAATAAAGCAAAAGTGATGAATACACTTACGATAAATGCTACAATCTGATTATTTGATAGTGTAGAAGTAAATAATCCAACGGCTGTATAAGTTGCAGCTAAAAACAACAAACCTAAATAAGAACCAACAGTGCTACCAACATCTAAATTCCCAACAGGGCTTCCCAATTGATACACAGTGTACGCGTAGGTTAATGTTGGCAACAATGCGATGACAACTAATAAAAGGGCAGCAAAAAATTTACCTAAAACAATTTGCCAATCGGTCAGCGGTTTAGTTTTTAAAATTTCAATGGTTCCACTATTAAATTCATCTGCAAAACTCTTCATGGTAATGGCAGGAATTAGGAATAAAAATAACCAAGGAGCTAAATAAAAGAAGCTATTCAAATCAGCAAACCCCGCATTTAGAATGTTGAAATTATCTTTAAACACCCATAAAAATAAGCCATTTACAAGTAAAAATACTCCAATCACCAAATAGGCAATAGGGGAGGCAAAAAATGAGTTAAATTCTTTTTTTAGTAGTGGAAACATACTTAATGTTAAGTTTTTAGTTAAGACTTAATAACAATGGTTTTAGCCCAGAGATCACCTAATCTTTGTTTTTTTTTGGTATTTTTCATGACAATTATACCTATAAAGCCAAAAAGGAACATATCAATAGGGTCAAGTAAATGTCTTTTTAATGATTGAGTAAAAGTTATTTTGTTGTTTTCTTCCAAAGAAATGGGTTTAATTTTAAGTAACAAGTTACCTAATGTAGCACCAAATAATTTTTCTAATCCAATAGTAAAAAATCCCCAAAATATAATTGGAACTAAGACAGGTAAACCAGTGATATAATAGCCTCCTTCACTATTGGGCTCACCATACTGACTTATGAAGAAGAAAAAAAATCCGTAAATAATACTGTAGTCGACTAAGCCAGCAACAAATCTATCTCCAATACTTACTGTAATTTTATTTTCCAAAATTAATTTATTTTAATGAATCAACTTTATCTACACTCCAAGCTAATGGTTTAGCATTAAATAAAACTTTGGTTTGTGCCCAAACCCCTTTAAATAAATCAGAGTTTCTGTAATTTTCTAAATCTTGTTCAGTATCCCAATAACTATAAGTGAAAAATATATTTGGATTTGTTTTGTCTCTGTATAATTCTAATAAACGACAACCAGGTGAATTTCGTATAAACTCTTTCTTACTGTTAAAGTTGTTTAGAAATTCTTCAATTTTTTCTGGCTGAAAGCTCATTTTTACAATTCGTACAAACATAGAGTTAATTTATAGGTGTAAATTCTGGTTTAATAGGGTTCTCAAATTCAATGGTAATAGTATCACGGTATTCTAAACCAAGTAAGGTAGAAGCACCGCCAACCGTTTCTAAATTACTTCGGTAAATGGCAATCTCTAAAAAACCAGCAGAATTAAAAATAGCTAGCTTTTCACCATCATATTGTCGTTTATCAGTTACCGAAAAATCAACAATCTCATTATATCGGCTATAAATTTTAGAAAAGGTATAACGTCTAGCCGTTACTTTATAATCACGCCCTTTTCCAATAGTATTAAATTGCTTTTTACTAATGTTACTAATTACATTTCCGTAATTATCAATGTAAATAACACCACCTGAAATAATAGTCTGTTGCTCGTTTACTTTAGGCTTAATTTCGATAATCTTTTTATAAGTCTCAATCTCTCGCCCAATAACACTTAAACTACCACCGCGAGCAATATGAGAAGCTACTTGTACAAAAACATCTAACACAGGAAAACTACTCTCAATACGATCGTGAATATTAATTTCAACAATTTTGGTAGGCTTAATCTCAGAGGCAATCATAGAAATTAGTCCGTTATCAGGACAAATAAAATAATGATTATCCAGTTCTAAAGCAATATGCTTATTATCCATACTTAATTCAGAGTCTACACCAATAACATGAATGGTTTTATCAGGAAAGCTTTTATAAGCATTTTTTAAAATATAAGCAGTTTCAGTAATGTTAAAAGGAGAAATCTCATGCGTAATATCAACAATATTAGCATCAGGTAATTCAGAATAAATAGCTCCTTTTACAGCCCCTACAAAGTGGTCTTTCGTTCCAAAATCAGTAGTTAATGTAATAAGAGACATTAATTTAGGTGTTTGTTAATTGTTTTGTGAAAAATTATGCTGAAATTTTAAACAAAACTACGTAATTCAAGAAAAATAATCGTTATTTTTAGTGTGAATAATATTAAAACTTTTATCATTTGAACGAACGCATAATTGAATTAACAGAAATCAACCCAAACGATTTTTTTGGAGCTCAAAACAGCACTATTACTCAGTTAAAAACATTCTTTCCTAAAATAAAAATAGTTGCTAGAGGAAATAAACTTAAAATTTTTGGCGAACCTGAATTGTTAAATGAATTTGAAAAGCGATTAGAGATGCTTATCAAATATTTTAATAGGTATAACAAATTAGATGAAAATAGTATTGAACGTATTTTAACATCAACAGGTAAAGAAGAAGAAATCCGCAAATCAGGAAATGCAAAAGACGTTTTAGTACATGGTGTAAGTGGAAAGTTAATCAAAGCGCAAACTGCCAATCAGCGTAAAATGGTAGAATTAATGCAAAAAAATGATATGCTATTTGCAGTAGGTCCTGCAGGTACAGGTAAAACATATACAGCGGTAGCCTTAGCTGTGAAAGCATTAAAAGAAAAAGAGGTTAAGAGAATTATTTTAACAAGACCTGCGGTAGAATCAGGCGAAAATTTAGGGTTTCTTCCAGGGGATTTAAAAGAAAAGTTAGATCCATACATGCAACCATTATATGATGCCTTACGCGATATGATTCCACATGAAAAATTGGAATCACATCTTGAAAAAGGAGTTATACAAATAGCACCTTTAGCTTTTATGCGTGGGCGTACCTTAGATAATGCTTTTGTAATTTTAGATGAAGCACAAAACACCACTCATGCACAAATGAAGATGTTTTTAACGCGTATGGGAATGCACGCTAAGTTTATTATCACTGGAGACCCAGGTCAGATAGATTTACCGCGTAGACAAGTTTCTGGATTGAAAGAATCGTTATTAGCATTAAAAGATATTGAAGGAATTGCGCAGGTGTATTTAGATGACAAAGATGTAATTCGTCATCGATTGGTTAAGAAAATTATCTCAGCTTATAAAAGTATAGAAACCGAGTAGTTTTTAGTTGTCAGTATTTAGTGATTAGTTTACTTTTGTGCGATACAACACAACAACATACAATGAATACAATTAACGAAACAAACTTCCAGTTTTCAGGACAAAAAGAAGTGTATAAAGGAAAAGTAAGAGAAGTATACAATATCAATGATGAGTTATTGGTAATGATTGCTTCAGATCGTCTTTCTGCGTTTGATGTAATCTTACCACGTCAAATTCCTTTTAAAGGACAAATTTTAAACCAAATTGCTACAAAAATGATGAACGATACTGCGGATATCGTTCCAAATTGGTTATTAGCGAATCCAGATGAAAATGTAGCAGTAGGTCATTTATGTAAACCTTTTAAAGTAGAAATGGTAATCCGCGGATATTTATCTGGTCATGCAGCTCGAGAATATGCAGCAGGAAAAAGAATACTTTGTGGAGTAGCAATGCCCGAAGGAATGAAAGAAAATGATAAGTTCCCTGAGCCAATCATTACACCTTCAACTAAAGCAGATAATGGAGAACACGATGAAGATATTTCTCGTGAAGATATTTTAGCCAACCAAATTGTATCAGAAGAAGATTACTTAGTATTGGAAGATTATACAAGAAAGTTATTTCAAAGAGGTACTGAATTAGCTGCTAAAAGAGGATTGATTTTAGTAGATACTAAATATGAGTTTGGAAAAACTAAAGATGGTAAAATTGTATTGATTGATGAAATCCATACACCAGACTCTTCTCGTTATTTTTATGCTGAAGGATATGCAGAACGTCAAGAAAAAGGAGAGAAGCAAAAACAACTATCAAAAGAGTTTGTGCGTCAGTGGTTAATTGAAAACGGTTTTCAAGGAAAAGAAGGACAAGAGATTCCTGAAATGTCTGATGAAAAAGTTATTGAAATTTCAAATAGATACATTGAACTATACGAACAAATTACGGGGAAAACTTTTGTAAAAGCGAATACAGAAAACGTACTCGAAAGAATAGAGAAAAATGTAAATACATTTTTAAAAAACAAATAAAAAGAGAGGCTTTTGCCTCTCTTTTTATTTAAAAATATCTTAAAAAAACTTCATTAACAAACAGGCATTTATATTTTTTGTAACTTACACAAGACAAACAAAAATTAGCAAAAATGCCAAATTATACATTAAAAATTAACGGAAAGTCGGTGTCCTTTAAGGCAGATGCTGATACACCATTGTTGTGGGTCTTACGAGATGAACTCAATATGGTTGGAACTAAATTCGGATGTGGAATAGCACAATGCGGAGCCTGTACTGTTCATGTAGACGGAACAGCAATGAGAAGTTGTCAATTACAAATTTCTATGTTGGATGGTGAAGAAATAACAACTATTGAAGGGTTATCAACCGAAGGAGATCATCCATTACAAGAAGCTTGGAAAGAAGTAGATGTTCCGCAATGTGGATACTGTCAAGCAGGTCAAATTATGACAGCTGCTTCCTTTTTAAAAGAAAACCCAAGTCCTTCTAAAGAAGAGATAAGAGAAGCAATGCAAGGTAATATTTGTCGTTGTGCTGCATATAATAGAATAGAAAAAGCGGTTGCATTGGCTGCAGATAAAATGTCTTAAAATTTTTCAATCATGAGTACACAAGAAAAAAACTTTACGTTTAGTAGAAGAAACTTTTTAAGAACTTCTGCATTAGCCAGTGGTGGTATTATGATTGGGTTTAATTTATTTACTGCTTGTAAACCTAATGTAAAACCATCTGTAGATGTAGAAAACCTAAACTTCAATGATTTTAACGCATTCATAAAAATATCCGATGAAGGCTATGTAACTATTTACTCTCCAAATCCTGAGATAGGTCAAGGAGTAAAAACTTCAATGCCGATGATTATTGCAGAAGAACTAGATGTTGAATGGGAAAAAGTACATGTTGCACAAGCACCTTTAGATGTCAAAAACTATAAACGACAGTTAGCAGGAGGTAGTCAATCAATTCGTCATGGCTGGACGGCGCTTAGAGAAACAGGAGCAACTACAAAACAAATGTTAATTAATGCGGCAGCAGTAAAATGGGGAGTAGATGCAACTACTTGTTCAGCTTTAAGAGGAATTATTACAAATGCAAAAGGAGAAACTTTAGGGTATGATGAAGTAGTAAAAGAAGCCGCTACTTTAGAGGTGCCAGAAGATGTTACTTTAAAAAAGCCTTCAGAATTTTCTATCATTGGCAAAGATGCTATAAATGTTGATGTAGAAAAAATAGTAACAGGAAAACCGTTATTTGGCTTAGATTATAAGGAAGAAGAAATGTTATATGCTTCAGTAGTAAGACCTCCGGCTTTCGGACAAGAACTTGAATCGTATGACGATACAGAAGCAAAAAAAATATCTGGAGTAGTAGATGTTATAACAATAGGAGAAAAAGCAAGAAATTTTATTGAATCAGGAAAAACTAATTGGACGTTTAAGTTAACAAAAACAGATAAAGTAGTTGTGTTAGCTGAAAATACATGGGCAGCAATTAAAGGAGCAAGAGCAATTAAAACTGTATGGAAAGATAGTTCTGAGTTAGAAGATACAAAATTTCATGATGAAAGGCTAACAAAATTGTTAGAAGCAAATGATTTAGATGTTAGAAGAGAAGATGGAGATGTGAAAAAAGCTTTTGCAGAAGCTGATAAAGTTATTGAACGTACCTACCATTCACCATTTTTGCCTCATAATTGTATGGAGCCAATGAACTTTTTTGCAAATGTAACATCAGAAAAGATACATTTAATTGGTCCTGTTCAAACTCCAGAATACGCAGCAATGGTTGCAGCAGAAATGTTAGGACGTAACTTGGAGGAAGTTCATGTAGAAATGACTCGAATGGGAGGAGGTTTCGGAAGAAGATTATATGGAGACTTTGTATATGAAGCGTTGGAAATATCTGATAAAATACAAAAACCAGTAAAAATGGTTTCAACGAGAGAAGACGATGTAACTAGTGGAACATATAGACCAGCAATCAAATATAGAATTGCAGCATCAATAAAAGATGGAAAAATATCTGGATACCATTTAAAAGAAGCAGCTATTAATGATAATATGTACGGATTAATCCCGAATTTCTTTCCAGCAGGCTGTATTCCAAACTATAAAGTATCTACAGCAAATTATAAAAGTAATATTAGCACAGGAGCATGGAGAGCCCCTTATACAAACTTCTTAGCCTATGCAGAACAAAGTTTTTTTGATGAATTAGCACAAGAATTAGAGATAGATCCAGTACAATTACGTTTAGAATTGTTAGAAAATGTAAAAGCTACTGAAGATAAAAGAATAGAATACTCAGGTAAACGAATGCAAGACACTATAAAGTTAGCTGCAGAAAAAGGAGGCTGGGGAAAAGCCAAAGAAGGAGTTTTTCAAGGTTTTTCAGCTTATTACAGTCATAATACCCATGTAGCTGAAGTTGCAGAGATAGAGCTAAAAGAAGGAGTTCCTGTGGTAACAAAAGTAGTTGTAGCAACAGATTGTGGTATTGTGGTAAACCCAACAGGAGCTATAAATCAAATTGAAGGAGGAGTTATTGATGGTATCGGACATGCAATGTATGGAAACCTAACCTTTGAAGACGGTGCGCCGTCAAGTAGAAATTTCGATAATTATAGGCTTATAAGAATGAACGAAACACCTAAAGTAGAAGTTTATTTTGTGCAAAATGAACTATCACCTACAGGTTTAGGAGAACCTGGTTTGCCACCAGCAGGAGGAGCAGTTGCTAACGCAATACATAAAGCTTTAGGTAAAAGACTATATAAACAACCTTTTATAGAAGAATTAAAATCGAATATTTTATCTTAAAAAGAGGAACAAGTTAGAAAAAAGATGCTTATTCAAGCATCTTTTTTGTTTTTGGTAGAGATACTGTCTTTATAAAGTTCCTTTAAAGTATTTTGTAGAAATGATAATTTTTCAATAGAAAAATGATAAAAAGGTTTTTTATTACACTTATTTTGGTAATCTGTTAAATTAATAATTTTTTGTAACTAAAAACTCTATTAAGCTTATAAAAGTGTAAAATCTAAGCTAGATTTGGAAGGAAATTAATTAGATAGTAACAAAAACACATTAACAACAAACGCAACACAATGAAAATACAAAAAGTCCTAGTAGCAAATAGAGGAGAAATAGCTATTAGAGTATTTAGAGCCTGTGTAGAAATAGGAATTAAAACAGTGGGAATATATACTTATGAAGATAGATACTCTTTGCATAGGTATAAAGCAGATGAGTGTTATCAAATAGGAGAAGATAATGAACCACTTAAGCCTTATTTGGATATTGATGCTATTATTAAAGTAGCTCTTAACAATAATGTAGATGCTATTCATCCAGGATATGGTTTTCTTTCTGAAAATGCTGAGTTTGCTAAAAAATGTGAAGAAAATGGTATTATTTTTATTGGTCCCAAAGTATCAGTACTAAAAGCTCTAGGAGATAAAATTACAGCCAAAGAAGTTGCGGTTGCTAACAATGTGCCTATCATACAAAGTAATCAAAATGATTTAGCTACTGTTGAAATAGCGCTATCTGAAGCTTCAAGAATAGGATACCCTGTAATGTTAAAAGCAGCTTCAGGAGGAGGAGGTAGAGGAATGCGAGTTATTCGAAAAAAAGAAGAATTAATCAAAGCTTTTCCAGAAGCAAAAAGAGAATCTTTAAATGCTTTTGGGGATGATACCGTTTTTTTAGAAAAATATGTTGAAAATCCTAAGCATATTGAAATCCAAATAGTAGCAGATGCACATGGTAACATTGTTCATTTATACGAAAGAGATTGCTCAGTACAACGAAGGTATCAAAAAGTAGTAGAAATAGCACCTTCTTTAGGCTTGCCAGACGAAATAAAGAATAAGTTATACACCTATGCAATTAATATTTGTAAAGCAGTAAATTATAATAACATAGGAACTGTTGAGTTTTTAGTGGACGATGATGATGCTATATACTTTATTGAAGTGAATCCACGAATTCAAGTAGAACATACAGTTACTGAAATGGTAACGAATATAGACTTGGTAAAAACGCAACTTTTTATTGCAGGAGGATATAAGTTAGAAGACAAACAAATAAAAATACCAAGTCAAGAATCCGTTACTGTTACTGGGCATGCATTACAGTGTAGAGTAACTACGGAAGATCCTGCAAACGACTTTAAACCAGATTACGGAACAGTAACTACGTACAGAAGTGCTTCAGGCTTTGGTATTCGATTAGACGCAGGAAGTATATATCAAGGAGTAAAAATTTCACCTTTTTTTGATTCTATGTTGGTGAAAGTTTCAGCAAGAAGTAGAACCTTTGATGGAGCTTGCAGAAAAATGCTAAGAGCATTAGCTGAATTTAGAGTACGTGGAGTAAAAACGAATATAGCTTTTCTAGAAAACATACTTCGTCATCAAACATTTAGAGACGGAAGGGTGACCGTAAACTTCATAAAGAATGAACCAAAACTATTTGAATTTAAAGAACCTAAAAATAGAGCGAATAAATTAATCAACTTTTTAGGAGAAGTAATTGTAAACGGAAATCCAGATGTAAAAAAAATAAATTCAAACCATCAATTTACACAACCTAAAGTACCAAAATTCCCAGTTTTAGAAAATTATCCTAAAGGAACAAAAGATAAATTAACTGAATTAGGTCCAGAAAAATTTGCAGAATGGTTAAAAAATGAAAAGAAAGTACATTTTACTGATACAACCATGCGAGATGCTCACCAAAGTTTGTTGGCAACACGTATGCGTACAATAGATATGTTAAAAGTAGCTGAAGGATATGCAAAAAACCACCCTGAAATTTTTAGTATGGAAGTTTGGGGAGGAGCAACTTTTGATGTGTGTCTTCGCTTTTTACAAGAAAATCCTTGGGAACGTTTAGCATTATTACGCAAAGCAATGCCAAATGTGTTATTACAAATGCTAATAAGAGGTTCTAATGGAGTTGGATATACTGCATATCCTGATAATTTAATTGAAAAATTTGTAGAAAAATCATGGGAAACAGGAGTCGATGTTTTTAGAATTTTTGACTCTCTAAACTGGATGCAATCTTTGGAGCCTTGTATAAAACATGTACGAAATAAAACCAATGGTTTGGCAGAAGCCTCTATATGCTATACAGGAGATATTTTAAACCCAAACAAAACAAAATACGATTTAAAATACTACCTACAATTAGCAAAAGATATCGAAAATGCAGGAGCACATATTTTAGGAGTAAAAGACATGGCAGGGTTATTAAAACCACAAGCAGCTTATGAATTAATATCTGCCCTTAAATCAGAAATTAACATACCAATTCATTTACATACACACGATACATCTTCGGTTCAATCGGCTACTTACCTCAAAGCAATCGAAGCAGGAGTAGATGTTGTAGATGTAGCTTTGGGTGGATTGTCAGGGTTAACATCACAACCAAACTTTAATTCAATGGTTGAAATGTTACGCTTTAATGAAAGAGAAAACAAAATTAATACAGAAAAGTTAGCCGAATATTCAAACTATTGGGAAGCAGTTAGAAGCTATTACTACCCATTTGAATCAGGATTAAAGTCTGGAACAGGAGAAGTATATGAGCATGAAATTCCAGGGGGTCAGTATTCAAACTTAAAAGGGCAAGCGATAGCACTAGGTTTAGAGAATAAATTTACTGAAGTAACTAAAATGTACGGAGAGGTAAATAAACTATTTGGAGACATAGTGAAAGTAACTCCAAGCTCAAAGGTGGTTGGAGACATGGCTCAGTATATGATAAGTAATAACCTAACAGTAAAAGATGTGATGGAAAAAGGAGAAACAATCTCTTTTCCTCAGTCTGTAATTAGTTTTTTCAGAGGAGACTTAGGGCAGCCAGTAGGAGGTTTTCCAGAAAACCTTCAAAAAATCATATTAAAAAATGAAAAACCATATACAGATAGACCAAATGCACATTTAGCTCCAATTAACTTCGAAAAAGAATTTGAAGAGTTTAAAAAACAATTTAAAAAAGGAATGGGGCGTCCATTAGAAATTACCGATTTCTTGTCTTATAAATTATATCCTAAAGTTTTTACCGATGCTTATAACAATCACTTAAAACATGGAAACCTAATGAATATACCTACTAAAAACTTCTTATTTGGAATGGAAGTAGGTGAGGAAATAATGGTGGATATTGAAGAAGGAAAACGAGTGTTAATTTCTCTAATGCAAAAAAGTGAACCTGATGAAGAAGGAAATGTAAATGTCTTTTTTAAGATTAACGGGCAAATGAGAAATGTTTTAATAAAAGACAATTCTATAAAAGTAGACAAAGTAGAAAATATAAAAGCAGAAGCAGATAACGAAAAAGAAATTGGAGCACCCTTACAGGGACTGTTATCATCAGTATTAGTGAAGAATGGAGAAAAAGTTAAAGAAAATCAGCCTTTGTTTATTATAGAAGCGATGAAAATGGAAACGACCGTTACAGCTGCAAGTTCAGGAGTAATAAAAAAAGTACAATTAGAAGCAGGTGTACTAGTGGATACTAGCGATTTAGTGATAAAAATGAAGTAAGAGAAGAGCAAGTAGTTTTGATTTACTCCTAAAAAAGCACTATTTTCGCAACCTATAAAAATCAAAAGTAATAATGGTTAAAGATTTATTTGAGAGAATTAAAGGAGATAAAGGACCTTTAGGAAAATGGGCAGATAAGGCAGAAGGGTATTATGTATTTCCTAAATTAGAAGGGCCAATTTCTAACCGTATGTCTTTCAATGGAAAAAAAGTAATAACTTGGAGTATAAATGACTACTTAGGATTAGCAAATCACCCAGAAGTATTAAAAGTTGATGGAGAATCTGCAGCAACCGATGGTATGGCGTATCCTATGGGAGCTCGTATGATGTCAGGTCATACAAAATATCATGAACAATTAGAACAAGAATGTGCAGAGTTTGTAGGTAAAGAAGCTTCTTATTTAGTAAACTTTGGTTACCAAGGTATGGTATCAGCAATCGATGCTCTAGTAAATAAAGACGATATCATTGTGTATGATATGGATACACATGCGTGTATTATTGATGGAGTTCGTTTACATGCAGGTAAACGTTTTGTTTATCGTCACAACGATATAGAAAGTTGCGAGAAAAACTTACAAAGAGCAACTAAAATGGCAGAGAAAACTGGAGGAGGAATCTTGTTAGTTTCAGAAGGAGTATTTGGTATGCGAGGAGAACAAGGACGTTTAGCAGAAATTGTTGCCTTAAAAGAAAAATACAATTTCCGTTTATTAGTAGACGACGCGCATGGATTTGGAACTCTAGGAGAAGGAGGAAGAGGAACAGGATTTGAACAAGGAGTACAGGACGGAATCGATGTGTATTTTGCAACATTCGCAAAATCTATGGCAGGTATTGGAGCTTTCTTTGCAGGAGATAAAGATGTAGTTCAGTTTTTACAATACAACATGCGATCGCAAATGTTTGCTAAATCATTACCAATGCCAATGGTAAAAGGAGCATTAAAACGTTTAGATATGATTCGTACCATGCCTGAATTAAAAGAAAATCTTTGGAAAATAACCAATGCATTACAATCAGGTTTACGCGAAGCAGGTTTTGATTTAGGAACAACACAAACATGTATTACGCCAGTATACTTAAAAGGAGAAATTCCAGAAGCAATGGCAATGGTAAACGATTTAAGAGAAAATCACGGAGTATTCTGTTCAATAGTAGTATATCCAGTAATACCAAAAGGATTAATAATATTAAGGTTAATTCCAACAGCACGCCATACGATTGAAGATGTAAACGAGACAATTGTAGCATTTTCAGCAATCCGTGAAAAATTAGAGAACGGTACTTATAAACAAGTAGCAGCCTCGATAATGGCAGAATAACAAGTAATTGTTTAAAAAATAAATAAAAACTCATGAAATACTTCATGAGTTTTTTTGTTTTAAAAAGAGAAATGATACATTTGGAATCCTTTTTGCTTATCAAAAATCAAATGAAAAAACTACTATACTTATATTTATTACTATTTGCTACAGTAGTAAATGCGCAAATTAAAGATACATTACCAAACTTTAATGATGAATATATCTTGATAAGAGAAGGAGATAGTTTAATGATAAAATTAAATGAAGTAACAGTACTCCCAAGACACAAGTTCAAAGATAAAAAAGATATACTATATTATTATTGGCTTCGTAAAAAAGTATTCAAAGCATACCCTTATGCAATTTTAGCAGCAAAAAGAGTAGATAGTGTAAACTCACGATTAGCCAGAGTTAAGTCGAAAAGCAAAAAAAGAAAATACATAAAAAGAATCCAGAAATATCTTGAAGAAGAATTAACAGCGCCTTTAAAGAAATTAACAAGAACAGAAGGGAGAATTTTATTAAAGTTAATTCACCGTCAAACGGGAAAAACGGCTTTTGATAATGTAAGAGAACTAAGAAGTGGTTGGAAAGCCTTTTGGTACAATACCACAGCAAACTTATTTAAGCTGTCATTAAAGTCAGAGTATAAACCAGAGATAGAAAACGAGGATTATTTGGTAGAAGATATCTTGCAGCGTGCATATATTGAGGAGAAGTTAGAATATCAAGAGCCAAAATTGGTCAAGAACTATTTAGTTATAGTCTCAAAGAGTAGAGGATATGTAGATGTATCCGAGTATAAAGAGATGTTTTCAAAGATGCGAAAGAAGCGAAAAGGAAAGAAAAAGTAAACAAATGAAGGTTTAGAGTTATTGCTAGAGCTGGTAATTAAGTGCCATAACAACTATAAGTACTCCCAATTTAAAAGTATTAAAATAGTCATAAATAAGAGAAACAAAAGTAGGAGAGGAGTATAGAATAAAAAACATCTATTTGTAACTAATTAGCATTTAATGTGTTGAGAAAAAGTTTCAAAAAAAGGCAAAAAAAGTAGTTGTTAAGTGGAAAAAGGTATCTATATTTGCACCCGCAAACGGATAAGCGGTAAGC